>NZ_JAVTWX010000086.1:0-7616 GCF_032229645.1 Brooklawnia sp. | reverse complement strand
TGCATGCGCATGACTCCAGTCTGGCACCGGGTGCCGACATCTCTGCGACCTGTCGCGTCTGGGTGGGCTCCCACACGCGCATTCAGCGAAGGTGCCGCGGAATCCACTCCGACTTCGGGTTGCCGACGTACAGCTGACGCGGACGATAGATTTTCTGGCCCGGGTTGTCGTGAATCTCTTTCCAGTTGGCGATCCACCCGGGCATGCGTCCCATCGAGAACATCACGGTGTACATATTCAGCGGAATGCCGATGGCACGCAAGATGACACCCGAGTAGAAATCGACATTCGGATAGAGCCTGCGCTCGATGAAGTAATCATCGTTGAGCGCCAGATCGGCAAGTTCTTGAGCCATGCCCAGCAGCGGATCATCGATCTTCATCGAATTGAGCAACCGTTCAGCGGCCTTACGTAAAATCTTCGACCGCGGATCAAAATTGCGGTAGATACGGTGCCCAAAACCCATCAGTCGGCGATTGTTTGTCTTGTCCTTGACCTGATTCAAGAATTCCTGCGGCGAAAGGCCCTCACGGCGCATGCGCTGCAGCATCGTCACGACCTCAGTATTCGCGCCACCGTGCTTGGGTCCCCACAGCGCGACCACGCCGGCCGAGCAGGAGGCGTAGAGGTTCGCCTCACCCGAGGCGACCATCCGCACAGTCGAAGTCGAACAATTCTGCTCGTGATCGGCATGCAGCACCAAGAACATGTTCAATGCATGACTGACTTCGGCGGACGCCACGTATTCGTTGTACGGCAGCGAGAACATCATGTGCAAGAAGTTGTCGACATAGCGCAGGTCGGGGCGCGGGTAGATGATCGGCTCGCCGATGCTCGACTTAAACGATGCGGCCGCGATGGTACGAATCTTGCTGATCAGCTTGGCCGCATAGATCTCCAAGGTGGCATCGTCGCCGGGCTCGATCTTCGGCCTCTCATGGGTTGAGAGCGAGTTGATCATCGCCGACATGATCGCCATCGGGTGCGAGCTGGTCGGGAAGGCATCGAAGTGCTTCATCATCGACTCGTGCAATGCCGCCGACTCGGTCAGCAAATCGCTGAGATGCTCCCGTTCGACCTGAGTGGGCAGGTGCCCGAAGATCAGCAGATACGCCGCCTCCACGAAGCTTGAGTGTTCGGCGAGCGTCTCGATGGGAATGCCGCGGTAACGAAGAATGCCCTCGTCTCCGTCGATGAACGTGATTTCCGAGGCACACGAACCCGTATTGCCATAGCCGTCGTCCAATGTGATCAGCCCGCTGGCCGCACGCAGTTTGCTGATGTCGATTGCACGCTCACCCTCGGTACCTTCGAGGATTGGTAGCTCATAGACCTGGCCGTCGACTTCGAGTCGGGCATATTCGGTCATGCGGGCTCCTTTCGTTCAACTCCATGGTGATCTATCACGACCGGCCATGGCGCTGGTATCAAATTGCGAGGCGGCTTGCAGATCTCGCGGCTGGGTCGTGGTCTACTGTGACCGAGCCTATCCGCGCAGACTCTGGACGACCCCGCTCAGGGCGAAATCCGGGACCGGCGGCTTCGGGCCTGCGGCGTGCCGGGCTAGCGTGGTGACAACTACGTGATTGGGAGCCCATATGCCTGCCACCGACGGAATCGGCAAATCGATCATCGCCGCAGCGCCCATCGACGCCCCGGACTCCACCGCACGCCTCTTGCGAATGCTGGTCGGCTTCGCCATCGACGGCACCGATTGGTTTCCGGGCGCACGGGTCTCGGCCGCCAAACAACTCGAAGGACACGGATCGGTCGACGCCGCGATCTCATCGGTGATCACCAACCACATCGCGCTGTCGGGCGCGCAAGGATTCGTCACGAACATCGGCGGGATCGCCACCTTGCTCATCGGCGCGCCCGCCAACCTGGCCGGGGTGGCACTGGTACAGACCCGGATGGTCGCCGCGATCGCTCACCTGCGCGGCTACGATCTGGACGACTCACGCGTCCGGCATGCGGTGGTGACCACGCTGCTCGGCAAACGCATCGTGGACGATCTGGTGGCCAGCGGCGAACTCCCCGGAACACCGCTGGTGCTGGCCACCGCTCCCGGCACCGACCGGCGGCTTGAGCAGTTGATCTCACAGCGGGTGATGACTGCGCTGCTCACCACCACCGGTGGCAAGCAGGCCGTCGGGCTGATCGCCAAACGCATCCCGGTGATCGGCGGCGGCGTCGGAGCAGCCACCGACTCCTGGAATGCCATGGCGATCGCCCGCTATGCCCGCGACCAGTTCGTCAGCCGGCGCGCCGCGGGCTGACCGACCGCGCCAGGTCTGTGATCAGGGCAGATAGACCCTCTCGACTCGCTTGCCGATCAGGCAGGTGACCTCGTAGCTGATGGTTCCCATCAGCCCGGCCATCTCGTCGGTGCCGATCATCTGGTCGTCTTGGCTTCCCATGATGACGACCTCGTCCCCCACCTCGGCCGGAGCCTGCTCGCCCGGGACGACCGGGCCGAGATCGACCATCGTCTGATCCATGCAGACTCGGCCTGCGATCGGGTAACTGCGACCGCCGATCAGCACTCGGCCGCGATTCGAGTTGAGTCGCGAGTAACCGTCCGCGTAGCCGATCGGCATGGTGGCCACCCAACTGTCGACCGGGGCCGTCCAGGTGCGGCCGTAGCCGACTGTTTCGCCGGCCCGCACCTGCTTCACCACGCTCACCTTGGTCTTCCAGGTGATGGCCTGCCGCAACTCGGCCGTGTGCGGCGTCTCGTTGGCGTCCGGATAGTAGCCGTAGGCCATGATGCCGGGGCGCACCATCGTGAAGCCGTCCTTGGGGTAGCCGAGCACCGCGCCGGAGTTCGCCGCATGCACCAGTGGCACCGGCGAGAGCCCTGCGGCCGCTCGCGCCTGCTGCACGGCATCGACGGCCTCCAAGAACCGGTCCAGCTGGGCCCGGGTGAACGCGGCACCGCGCGGGGTGTCGCTGATCGGCAGGTGAGTGAAGATGCCTTGCAGGTCGAGGCCGCAGTCGGCGGCCTCAGCGGCCAGCCCGACGGCATCGTCGGGATCGCAGCCGATCCGGCGCATACCGGTATCGATCGCAAGATGCACCGGGTAGCCGCGTCGTCCGGCCCGATCGGCGGCCGCCGCGACCGCCGCGATACTGGCCGGGCTCACCACAGCCGGGGTGATCTCGGACGCGAACGCTGCGTCCAACTCGTCGTCCGACAGACAGTGCGAGAGCTTCAGGATCGGCTGGGTGATCCCGGCTTCGCGCAACTCGATGCCTTCGGGAGTGGTGGCGACGCCGAACCAGTCGGCGAGTCCATCGGCGGCCAGCCGGCGAGCGACCTGCACCGCGCCGTGGCCGTAGGCGTCGGCCTTGACCGCCACCAGAACCTCTTTGCCCGGTGACAGTTCACGGGCTGCCTGAACATTGTGGGCGATCGCGTCCAGATCGACTACCACATGAGTCGCGTACAACACCCTTGCATGCTATTCCGCCGCCCCATGGCTGGCTGGTCGGGACCCTCACAGCCTGCGAATCCGAAAGAATCCTCGGGATTCGTCCACTCCGAGCGGGCTTTTCGGGGGATTCCTTCGGCCGGCGAACCTTCAGAACAGCAGCGCGAGTTCCGGCTCGGAGAGCACCGTCGAGACATCGGCGAGGAACTGCGAACCCTGCTCGCCGTCGATCAGCTGATGGTCGAAGCTGACGGCCAGCGTGGTCACCCAACGCGGCTCGATCCGCTCGTGGTCACCGCTGCCGACAACCCAAGGCCGCCGCTTGATGGCACCCATCGCCAGGATCGCCGACTCGTCCCCATTGATGATCGGGGTGCCGGTATCGATGCCGAAGACACCGACATTTGTGATGGAGAACGTGCCGCCGGAATAATCAGCAGGCTGCAGCCGGCCCTCACGCGCGGTGACAACCAGTTCGTTGATGGCGCGGCAGAGCTCGACCAGATTCATCTTGTCGGCTCCATTGATCACCGGGACGAGCAGCCCGCGCGGGGTCGCAGCGGCGATACCCAGGTTGACGTCGTCGTGGTAGATGATCTGGCCGGCATCGGCGTCCCAGCTGGCGTTCAGTTCGGGATGCCTCGCCAGGGCCAGGCAAACCGCCTTGGCGTGGATCAGCAGCGGCGAGACGTGCAGATCGCGGAACTCACGGCGGGCCTTCAGCCTGTCGACCAGGGACCTCATCGCGGAGACATCAATGGTGTTGAACTCGGTGACATGCACATGTTTGGCCACCGATGCCGCCACATTCTGCGCGGTCGCCTTGCGAACACCGCGGATCGGTGCGGTGTGCCCGACGAGCGAGTCGGACGTGGACCGGCCGGCGGGCGCTGCCATCGCAGACTGGCCCAGCCCGGCGGCGGCCTCGACGTCCTCCCTACTCACCGTGCCGTTGGGGCCCGTGGGGCGGACACTGCCGAGCTTGACCCCCAGATCGCGCGCCAGCCTGCGGACCAGTGGCTTGGCCAGCACCTTGCCCACCGCGGTGGTGATGGGACCCTGCTGTTCGGCGGCCTGGGCTTCGGGCTGTGGCGCTGGCGCCTGGGTCGCCGGACGCCGCCTGCTCGTCGGCTCGGGCAACGGCCCCGAGCCCACCAGATGCTGCGGTTGATCGTCCGGCTCGCTCTCGGCGTCGTCGGTGCCGGCGGGCTGTGCAGCAGGTTCTGGCGCATCGCCCGAGCCGTCGTCGATCTCGATGATCGGGGTGCCGACATCAACGGTCTCGCCCACCGAAACCACCAGCCGGCGCACCGTGCCCGAGACCGGGCTGGGTAGTTCGACCAGCGATTTGGCGGTCTCGATCTCGACGAGTACGTCGTTGATGCGCACCTCGTCGCCCTCGGAGACCAGCCACTGGGTGATTTCGGCCTCGGTCAGGCCTTCGCCGGGATCGGGGAGTTTGAATGCGAACATTCTGATCGTCCTTGTCAGTAAGCCAGAGATTGATCGACGGCCGCCAGTATCCGGTCCAGGTTCGGCAGCCAGTCGGACTCCAGCTTGCTGGGAGGATACGGGGTGTCGTAGCCGGTCACCCGCAGCACGGGCGATTCCATCACGTAGAAGAGTTCTTCGTGCAGCCTGGCCGCGAGCTCTGCGCCGGGGCCGTAGTTGCGCTGCGCCTCGTGGACGACGATCGCCCGCGAGGTGTGCTCGACGCTGGCGGCGATCGTCGCGAAGTCGAGCGGCTGCAGGCTGCGCACATCGACGACCTCGATGCTGCGTCCCTCCTGCTCGGCGGCGGCCGCGGCATCCAGGCAGCTGCGTACCATCGGACCCCAGCAGATCAGCGTGAGATCGCTGCCCTCACGCACGACCGCAGCGTCGTGCAGACCGTGCGCAGGCGCATCGAGGTGGACGACGCCCTTTTCGTGATAGCGACGCTTGGGCTCGAGGAAGATCACCGGATCAGCTGAGGCGATGGCCTGCTGGATCATCCAGTAGCCGTCGTTGGGATTCGACGGGCTGACCACGGTGAGCCCGGGCGTATGCGCGAAATACGCCTCGACCGACTCGGAATGGTTCTCGATGCTGCCGATTCCTCCCCCATAGGGAAACCGGACGACCACGGGCAGCTCGACGCGGCCTTGGGAACGGAAGCGCAGCTTGGCCAGCTGCTGGGTGATCTGGTCGAAGCCGGGGAAGACGAAGCCGTCGAACTGCAATTCGACGACCGGACGATAGCCCCGCTGTGCCATCCCGATGGCGGTACCGATCAGCCCGGACTCGGACAGCGGCGAATCCAGCACCCGATCGGGGCCGAACTCGCCCTGCAGGCGTTCGGTGACCCGGAAGACACCGCCGAGCGAGCCGATGTCCTCGCCGTAGAGCAGCACCTTGTCGTCCGCAGCGAGCGCGGCGCGCATACCGGCGTTCAGCGCCTTGGCAAGGGTGAGGGTCTTAGTAGTCTCGCCGGTTTCGGCTGGGGACTGCGCAGTGCTCATGGCTGGGGTGGAGCTCACAGCGCAGCCGCCTGGACGACCTGCGCGCGCTGCGCGATCAGATCGGGGGTGGGCTGAGCGTAGACCCGGTCGAAGATCTCTTCGAGCTTGGGCGTCGTCACATTGTTGACGGCCGAACGCACCTGCTCACCGAAGGCTTCGGCCTCTTGGTCGAGATGAGCCTGCCGGGCATCGTCCCAGACACCTTCGCTACGAAGCCAGGCCTCGGTGCGGGTCAGCGGATCCTTGATCTGCCACTCGGCGGTCTCGTCCTTGCTGCGGTACTTGGTGGGATCGTCGCTGGTGGTGTGGGCGCCCATCCGGTACGTGAAGGCCTCGATGAAGGTGGGGCCTTCGCCGTTGCGGGCGCGGGCCAGAGCCCACTGGGTGGCTGCGTGCACGGCGAGCACGTCGTTGCCGTCGACCCGCACGCTCGGGATGCCGAATCCCCAGGCTCGCTGGTAGAGCGGGACGACCGACTGCCGCTCGACAGGTTCGCTGATGGCCCACTGGTTGTTGACGCACAGGAAGACCGCAGGTGCCTGGTAGGCGGCGGCGAAGATATAGGCCTCGTTGACATCGCCCTCGCTGATGGCTCCGTCGCCGTGGACGATCAGGCTGACCCCATCGTCGGCGGCCGAATCGAACTGCCGGTCACGCGCCTGACCCATCGCGTAGCCGACACCGTGCAGGGTGTGACCGCCGATGACCATGTTGAGGTGGTGGAAGTGCACCTCTTCGGCGTCCCAATCGCCGGTCTCCTGACCCGTGAAGATGCCGAGGATCCGCTCGACAGGCAATCCCATCAGCATCGCGAGACCGTGTTCGCGGTGGCTGGGGAAGACGTGGTCGTATTGGCCGAGAGCGGCATGGACGCCCACCTGGATGGCCTCCTGGCCGAGCAGCGGGGCCCACAAGCTGAGCTGGCCCTTGCGCTGCATGGCGGTGGCCTCGGTGTCGAAACGCCTGATCAAGGTCATGTCGCTGAGCATCTCGGCGACCTGCTCACCGCTGAGTGTCGGCGCGAAGTCGGGATCGTCGATCAGGCTGCCGTCGGGGTCGAGCAACTGCACGGTGGGTACCTCGGCAGGCTGCGGGGGCTGGAAGCGTCCCGGCCGAGCAGTGGTCTGGGCGGTGGGCCATCCAACAGACATCGCACTGTTCACAAGGACCTCCTGGCGTCGGTTCGTCATAACCTACCGGATCGTAGGTTCGTTGCCAGTTACAGGTTACCCAACCGTAGGTTTCTGCGGAAATCCTTGGACGAACTGAACTGAGCGGCGCCGTTTGTACGGTTCCCACAAACGACGAAGGCCGAGAGCAGCCGAGCTTGCTCGGGCTGCCGCTCAGCAGCTACCCAAAGTGGCGGGCGCTACCGAAATGCGCGCGCAACGATCACACCAGCTGCCGCGAATCGCGAAAGCTAGCGAACATTCGCTAGCCGCTGTTACTCCCGGCAGCCGCCTGCTCCGGGCCCGAGCATTCCGGCAGCCACTGCTACTTCCGGCAGCCGCCTGCTCCGGACCCGAGCATTCCGGCAGCCGCTGCTACGCCCGGCAGCCGCTACCTCGGAGCCCGAGCATTCCGGCAGCCACTGCTACTTCCGGCAGCCGACGCTCCGGACGATCTGGAGGGTCGATCAGTCGCCCAAGGTGGCGACCATCACCGCCTTGATGGTGTGCAT
>NZ_JAVTWX010000085.1:10742-51609 GCF_032229645.1 Brooklawnia sp. | reverse complement strand
GCGCGAAGGAAGAACGCCGACGAATCGTCGCTTCGGTCTGGTCGCCACTGGACAACCCCGGTGAGGTGGCGTTCGAGAACCACCTCAACGTCTTCCATATCGGCGGTCACGGCATGGACGAGGACCTTGCCAAAGGAATCGCCGTATGGCTCAACTCGTCGGTCATCGACAAGTTCTTCCGCACCTTCTCGGGTCACACACAGGTCAACGCCACCGACCTTCGAACCCTCCGGTTCCCCACCGCCGACACATTGCGCGAACTGGGATGCAACTCCGTCGTGTCTCAGGTCGAGGTTGACTCCCTGGTCAAGGAGTTGATCGCCGCATGAACGAACTGAACGACGCCGCGCATGAGCGCGTGGAAGAGGCTCGAATAGTCCTTGAGACACTCGGAATGGATGCCGAGCGCAGCAACGAACGATCAGCGCTCGTGCTGCTGGCGCTCCTGAAACTCACACCCTCCGAGTCCTGGACCGAAGCTGCCAATCCGATGCTTGGCACGCGCGCGATCATGGACTTCATCCGCGACGAGTACGGCAAGGACTACGCGCCGAACACCCGTGAAACGGTTCGGCGGTTCACGCTGCATCAGTTCGTGGAAGCACAGCTCGTCGTGCAGAACCCAGACCAGCCGCAGCGCCCCGTCAACTCGCCAAAGTGGAACTATCAAGTCACGGCTGAAGCATTGGACGTGCTGCGCGCCTACGACGCCGACGAGTGGCCGTCCGCTGTCGATCGGTATCGCGCTGAGCTGCCGGGGCTCAAGGCCCGGTACGCGGCGGTGCGCGAGATGGATCGCATCCCGCTCGCCCTCCCTGATGGGTCGGTCTTCACCCTGACGCCGGGCGGCCAGAACGTCCTGCTCAAGGCGATGGTCGAGGACTTCTGCCCGCGCTTCACCCCAGCCGGACAGGTGCTGTACATCGGCGATGCAGGCGACAAGTGGGCACTCTTCGAACGGGACACCCTCGCGTCGCTCAAGGTGACGGTCGACGAGCACGGCAAGATGCCCGACCTCGTCATCTACCTTCCAGACCGCAATTGGCTTGTGCTCCTCGAAGCAGCCAGTTCCCACGGCCCAGTCGACTCCAAGCGGCAAGCCGAACTTGCTGATCTGTTCGCGGAGTCAACGGCGGGGCTCGTCTACGTCTCGTGCTTCCCCGACCGGGCCGAGTTCCGCAAGTACGTCGACAAGATCGCTTGGGAGTCCGAAGTCTGGTGTGCCGACCACCCCACCCACATGATTCACTACAACGGCGAACGCTTCCTCGGGCCATACGAATAGGGCGGCTCCATGCGCCAGGATCAGCGGGTCACCGGGCTCGTTGAGAATATCGGCAGCACGGTCGTGCGCTTGGTTCCGCGCCGAAATCAGCTGCTGGTCTCCCCGGCGAGTATGAACGGCGGCGAACGGTTCGGCGAGTACTGCGTCGGGCTGTTCGTCCTCTTCGCCGATGTAGATGCGCTCGAAGAACGCCTGGTTGGCGAGGCGCTTGCCGTTGTCGTCGGACTGCCAGTACGTCTGCGCGCAGCGGGCGAGCAGGCCTATCGCGGTGGCGAGGTGCTTGCGCTGCCCGGTGTGTTCCTCGTGCCCGCTGTCGAGCTTGCGGTCGATCTCGGCGAGGCCGGCACGGATGCGGTCTTGGTGGCGCTTGAGGGTCTCGAGATCGATGGCGTATGCTCTCGCTGGCCCGGCCCAAGGAGGCCACCCACGCGTGAGCCCGCCACCACGTCGCGCGCTCGTCTCGGCGTGGGGAGAACCGCATCTCCACCCGCGCACAGAAGCGCGCGGGCACCGGTTCGCGCCTTCCGTGGTCACAGCAGCGAATCGATCTCGGTGGTAACGAGGTCTGAGAGGTGTTGCGCGGTTGTGAGATCCTGGTTCAGGCGGTTCTTCGTGACCGCGAACGATATCCCCGTGGTGGGATCGGCGTAAGCATAGCTACCGCCTCCACCGGGCCAGCCGAACGCTCTCTGAGGTTCGTCACTCGGGGCTCCGATGCGCCCCAGCGGGTAGCCCAGGGCCATTCTCGCCGGGGTGTCGAAGACCTGGTCGGTGCCCTCGAAGGCGACTGCTGACAGCTCTGTCAGCTGGCTCGCGGGGATCAGCTCGCCGTCCAGCACCGCGGCGTACACCGCCGCGAGGCCTCGTGCGGTGAATGTACCCACGGAAGGGATGTCAGCCTGCAGAAGGTCTGGGTCATTGCCCATCGACGCGCGCGGTCGCGTCTCCCACGGCGCCAGGATGCTGACATGTCCTGCCGGTTCGATCGAGACCGGATCGGCATCCTCCAGGCGGGCGAGCCGGTCAAGCTCGGTCGGGGGCACGCCGAAGTACAGCTCGCCCGCGATCCCGAGGGGTGCCGCGATCCAGTCGTGCAACAGCCCGCGCATCGGCTTGCCGGTGAGTCGTCGCGCGATCTCGCCGACCAGGAAGCCGAAAGTATAGGAGTGGTAGCCGGTCTGGGTCCCGGGTTGCCACACCGGTTCCGCCGCAGCGATGGCCGCGCAGACCCGTGGCCAGTCGGCGAGGTCGGCAGGGCCGAGCGTCTCGGGGATGGCCGGCAGCCCGACGGTGTGGGTGAGGACGTGGCGGAGCGTCGCTGCGCCCTTGCCATGTGCGGCGAACTCCGGCCACACCTCTGCCACGGGTGTGTCGTATCGGATCAGGCGATCTCGTGCTCACTCTCCGTGGTCATGATCGAGCCACCTGACGGCCGAGCGCATCCAGCCAGTTTCCGGTGCCCTGCTCACGCCACTCGGGCTGTTCCCGATCGTCCAGGAACACGTCGTGCTCAGTGAGGATCAGGCGGGTTCCGTCACCGTCCGCTTCGAACTGCACGGTCGTGAGCGACATTGTCGAAAGGATCTCGTCGGTAAACAGCGCCGTGGTGTAGACGATGCGTTCCTCGCGCACGATGTCGTGGTACTCGCTCCTCGCGACCAGACTGCTCTCACCAGCGCCGTGCACGATCTCGGTGCCGCCGACCCGGAACTCCAACGAGTAGCGGTCGTCGTGAACAGCGAACCACCTGGCCTTGGACTCTTGATAGGACCAGGCGCCGAAGACCGCGGCAGGGGCTGCCGAATAGGTCCGCTCGAGCGTAAACGTGCTGTGCTTCACCGAGTGATCGGTCATTATTCCATCTCCTTCTTCTCATCGTCGAGCACCGCCTGAAGTCGATCCAGGTGGTGTTCCCACGCGGTTCGCTGACGCTGCAGCCATGCCTCGGCGTTACGCAGGCCGGCCGGGTCGATCTGGCATGTGCGGACGCGCCCGACCTTCTGCGACCGCACCAGCTCGCTGTCCTGCAAGACCTTCAGGTGCTGCACCGTGGCGGCGACGGTTACGCCGAGCACGGCCGCCAGCTCGCTCACGGAGGCAGGCCCCGTGGTCAACCGTTCGACAACCGCTCGACGGTTGCCATCCGCGAGCGCGTGGAACACGCGATCCGCCATTTGGTTAAGCATGTGCTTAACTATAGACGCTCCGCCACAGATGGTCAAGCGTTCACTTAAGTAAATCCGGGAGGGACGAACACGACGACACCGACCAGCCCAGCGATGACATCTCAGACGAGGAATGGGGAGCGCACCTGGCGAACCGGCGCACCACCTTCGCCTACCTCGTCGAGGACGCCGCCACCGAGCACAAGAGCCCGGCTCGGACTCCGCTGACCAGCCAGCAGGAGCGACTTCATCACGGGCCGAGCCGCGCTCAGGTCACGGGGGCCGGGACTGCTCAGCTTGGCGACGGGGCCTTCGTGTACCCCCACACTGTCGCCCGGTGAACCCCGAACCGCTTCGCGATCGACAGCACACTTTCGCCGCCCGCTCGCGCGGTTCTAATAGCTTCTACTTCCTTCTGCGTTGCCCATGGCGCCCATGATTGCGAAGAACCAGACGATGAGCAGCGGCACCCGCCAACCCTTGAATAGCGCGAGCGCGCCGAGCGTGAACGCAGCATAGGACCCCATGTTGCCCCAGATGAAGAATTCGACTGTCGTGGGGGCGCACCGAACACGTCTTCTGGCCAGCGTATCCAGAATCGGCCGGAGTATTCCTCGGCGAAGTGAAGGAACTGCCATGCGAGCGCCGCAAGATAAATCGGCAGCACTCGTGCCGGGTCCGGATCAGCCTTGGCCGTGCTCGCGAGGTGCAGCCCGCACGCGATCACCATCGCTGGGATGAACAGGTCGAGCGCCATCTGGCGGTCATTGTGCTCGTCGTCCCGGTGGAGCAGCACCAACAACGGAATCGTCACCTGCTTCGCGTCGTCCAGGATCGAACGCGGCACGAAACTGCCCGCGAACAAGCTGGCGGCTCGAATAAATCGCGCGGCACGAGAAAGCTCATTGGTTCGGCGGCAACGCGTCGAGACAAGATGGCGAACACGCATCGTCCTCACTCTCGTTCAGAGGTGTGGCCGGGTGATCAGCTCGAGATAGTGACCTGATGGGTCATGCAAGTAGGTGCCTCGGCCCCATGCTCGTTGTTGATCTCGCCTGGTCGCGTTCGTTGCGCGCAGTAGGCGCTAGCCGCCGCAGGTTGGGCTATACGGCTCGCCTTCGAAAAGGCCGTTCGTCCACTCCAGGAGTTCGCCGGGGAGCGGCGATCCCTCCTCGACAATGTCCATGTGTCCCATGCCGGGATAGGTGCGGTATTCCACCGGCTGGCCTGCGGCGCATTGGTCGGCGACGAACTTGGCCTGCACTTCGGGCAGCACGAGGGTGTCCGCCTCGCCTTGGCCTATGAACAGCGGCGCTTCGATGATGCCTCGCGGCGTGTTCTCCTCCGCATGCTCGAGGAGCGAGCCGTGGAGGGGGTCGCCGGCCCACACGGTGCCGTCGGCGAACAGGGCGGTGGCGATCGAGGCTATCGTGCCCGGGTCCGTCAGGCAGCGCTTCGCCGTCTCGTCGACGAGGATGCGCGCGCCCGGGCGCACATAGTCCCGCAGCGCGATGTCGTCATACACGGCAGCGTATGAAGTGATCATGAAAGCTCCGAAAACACTGCCGATGCGGGTCTGGGTGAGGCCCGCGAGGAGCCCCGCTAGGTCGCTGGCGGGCGAGAGCGATGCCACGCCTGCGATGTCGAGTTCGGGGGCATAGGACGAGGCGAGCCCACCCGCCCACAGGGACGCGTGCCCGCCCTGCGAATGCCCCCAGATCGCAGTCCGCGAGCCGAGGTGCGCTTCGTTCAGTTCCTGCGCGGCCCGAATGGCATCCAGCACGCTGCGTCCCTCGGATTCGCCGACGAGATACCCGTGGGGGCCCTTGGTGCCGAGGCCGATGTAGTCGGTTGCGACGACCGCCCAGCCCTGAGCGAGAACGCCGTTGATTGACGGCATGGCGCCGGCCACGAACGGATGCTCGAGCAGTGAGGGCGCACAGCCTTCGGCTGAGCCGGTGGTTCCGTGTGCCCAGGCGATGACCGGCGCGCCCTGTGACCCGGTGGGGGCGGCGATGATAGCGGACGCCACGGTGATCGACCCGTCAGCGGCCGTTGTCGTGTACAAGGTGCGCCAACCGGTGGCATCTGCAGGTATATCGGTGGTGAACGGTTCCGAGTGAATAAGTGTGCCTGGCTCGGCCGGGAGGTCGTGGGGTGCTGAGTAGAACGAGTCGGGGACAGGAGTGCCTGAGAACTTCGAGCTCACCCAGAGCGCGCCGAACGCGAGTACGCACACCATCCCGGCGGCGACCGGACGCACCCACGTGCGGTGTTTGCGCTGGCCGGCGTCCAGCGGCTTCTTGCGCAGGATTCGCAGTGCGTCACCGAGCTGCTCGACACCAAAGACAATGAGCTGCACGCCGAACACGACCGACAAAGCGAAGACCGACAGATCCGGCCACGCCAGCGCGACGATGCCGAACGCGATCCAGGAGATGCCGAACAGCGCATCAGCAATCCACCCGTCGCTGCGCCCTACGACAGCCTGGAAGACCTTGACTGCGCCTGCGATGATGAGCGCGGCAACCACACAAAGGACCAGTATCGTGATCGTCAGGGCAGGGATGGCGAGTACCAGGATGCCGCCGGTAACCCACGCAATCCGGGCACACCACGTCAGCGCACGGTCGGGCTTGGAGCGGCTGGCGTCCGAGGGGATGAATGCGTTCACGAACATGCCGCACGCGATCAGAACCACGAGCGCACCCAGTGACGCGAAGGGGCGGACGACCAGCAGCACGCCGCTGGCGACGGCAAGGACTCCGACCGCGATCAGGAACGCCGGCTCACGTGTCCAGTTCCACGCGCCGACGCGGGAAAACCGTCCGAGAACACTGCTGAATGCGGAGGCCACAATGCTGAGGTTACAGGCCTGGGCCCGCGTCATCGGTGCGGCCAATAGTGGTGTGCGCCGGGGAACTGGGCCGACACCACGGTGGACCTCATCTGGGCTTGTTGCCGGCATCGACACGACGGCGGCGACCATCAGTGGGCTTCCGCAGCTGAGGAAAAGTCTGCAGGGGCTTAAGGCAGCGCGAGTTATGCGGATGCAACCGTGGGGCGGCGACCGGTCGCCGGAGGCGTCCGGCTAAAATTGCTTGAAATTTCGCGCCGCAGGGAGCGGCTGGAACCGCAATCACTGGTGAGGGCGGAATTGCTGGATTCGCGGCTGATCGGAGGAATGCCCGATGTCATTGCTGAACGTGCATGCCTCGTCCTGGCAACAACTGGCGGATGTCTACAGGTCATCGGTTGTGCCCATGGACATAGACGACCTATCGGCGTCGTTCGACGCCGACATGGCGTGCTGGGACATGGGTGAGGCAATCAGCGTCGTGCATATCCGTACCTCTCCCGTGCAAATGAGTCGGCGTGCATCGCACATAGCGCAATCCAACTGCGATTCTCTGATTCTCGGTCTGAACATGTCCGGACGAATGTACGGCAGCGTGGCGGGATCCCTGTGCGGGCTCGAGGGAATCTCCGCCTCATTTTTGCCTATCGATGCTCCCTGGACCGTCGTGATTGAGACCGACGTTGAGCATCTGACGGTACGACTATCGCGCAGCGCGCTTCATCTGTCGGATTCGATGGTCAACAGGGGCGTGATGCACGCCATCTGCTCGAGCAACCCCTATTTGCGGGTGCTTGCGGGATACCTGAGGTCGGTCGAAGACAGTGCGGTGTTCCTTGACCAGTCTGCGTCCGAATTCATGGGGTCGGTCGCATTGGAACTCGTCACCAACATGCTGCTCGGTCTATTGGACGAAAAGCGCACCTCAATGAGCGCCGACGCGTTGGCGCTGTCCATGGTGCAGTTCATTCGAGAGAACTTCACGAATCCTGATCTGTCGGTGGGGCCCATTTCGTCCAAATTCCGAGTTTCGGAACGCTATGTGCATCGGGTCTTCGCGGAAATGAACGATACCCCCAGCCGCATGATTCAACGGTTTCGGATCAAGCGTGCCTGCGAACTTCTGGGGAATTCGACGATGACGGTTGCTGGCATCGCCGGGGCGGTGGGATACCTGGACATCTCCACCTTCCACCGCGCTTTCAAGCGCGAGATGGGTATGTCGCCCAAGGCGTGGCGAGAGCGTTCGCAAACTGCCACAGGCCCGGTCGCAGAACGCCCGAATGTTGTTCTAACGGCAAGTTAGCGTGTCATCGCGGTGGCTGAGCGGCCACCGTCTGATACGGACTTGGGGTAGGACATGAAGATCGAGTTCAGCGGGACGATTCTCGCGCCAGCGCTGGCAGCGGCACCCGTAGCGATAGTGCTGGCTTTCAACCGGTACCGGAAGCGCCATCATGCGACACCCGAGGAGGCGAATCGCCAATACCCGGGAGATGACCTGGTGCCCGAGGTGCCGGGATTTGACACCCGCGCCATCACGATCGATGCGCCACCTGAGAAGGTCTGGCCACTGATCAATCAGCTCGGCCAGGACAGGGCAGGCTTTTACAGCTTCTCCACCTTCGAGCGGATAGTGCACTTCCTCATCCATAACACCTACGAGCCGCAGGCACGCTGGCAGCACAAGGCAGGCGACTGGATCTTCTACGGTCAGCAGGGGATCGGCAGCGGAATCGTGGAACACGTTCCGGGCGAGTACATGACCACGTTGTCCGATACGCGCAAGCCGCCGACTCAGGATGGCGCGATCGCCTGGGCGCCGCCGGGCTGGAACCAATACGCGTTTTGCTGGAACTTCCACCTCATCCCACTACCCGACGGCAGAACCAGGTTCATCTCCCGAACCGGTGGCTGGGGAGAACTGGGCGACCGGCATCCGCGACTCGGCACCTTCATCAACACCTACCTGTGGGGATGGTCCGGCACGGTGATGACCACCCGCATGCTCGAGGTCATCAGGGCGTGCGCGGAAGGCAAGCCCTTCATCAAGTCATAGGCCCTTCCTGGCGGTTCGGGCGTTCTCGGCCAGAGAAGCAATGGACGCTCATGGTCGCAATCCTTTGCAAACGCAGCCACTCGACGCAGCGCGGCCCGGTGGCGCAGGTGATATGAAAGCGAGATCAGAATGAAAAAGACAACATGCACAGGCGAACTGGTCGGAACAGCGCGCCTGATCGGCGGGCTGGCAGTAGTCGCTGCCCTCGGCATACCGCTTTATGCCGCGTCCATCAAAGTCTTCGATGCGATTTGGGGAAACACAGTCACGACGCGTGGCGCGGCAATGTCTGAAGACCAGGATTCGGCAGCCACACAGGCGGACCGTCCATGAGCCAGGACGTCGCCAACTCGCTGGGGCCGTCGGCCGAGCAGCGCGTCCATGTGACGAGGCTTGCCGATGGCACCCGCAGACTCCTGCAGTGGCCGGTCCGCGACGATCCCTACGGGCCCGCGACCAAGCGACGCCTGTGGCGAACCAGGGCGATCTACCTGGTCGTGGCAGCGGTCGGAGTGGGGCTGGTGCTTCTCGCCTCGGGCCCGCGTTGGCACGCCTTCGGAATCGGGTTGCTGTTTCCCGGTGCCGGCATGTTCTATCCGGCCGATGGGGCGGCCACGGTACTGCTCAACCTGGTTTGGTTCGCGGGCACGCTGGCGGTCTTCGCGCTGAGCCTGCTCATCTGGTTCGCGACCGCGAACATATTCGCCCCGATCGCAGTCTGGGTGGGCGCAGCCGCTGTGGCCGCGTTGCGCACCCCACAGGCGGGTAACGATTGGTTCGCGGTTATCCCGCTGGCCGGCCTGCTGGCGTACGCCATTGCTCACCGGATATGGGTACAGCGCAGTTTCGCCCGGGCCGAGCGGGCCACCGGTGAAAGAAATGCGGCCGTTGCGGACATGGTCATGCCTGCTCGGCCGAGTTTTGTTCCTGCCAAGCCCTTTGTCGGTTCTGAGTTGACCGAAGATGAGCTCTCCTTGCTGCGGTATCCCTTGGAACTGGGACTTCAACCGGTGGAGTCATTTTGGGGCTTCGATCGTATGGATCAGTTCCGCGACGCCGCTACCCGCTATCAGGCGGATTTCCTCGGATATCTACTGGCGCTCGTAAATTACTCCCGGATGCCCGCATTTCGCGGTTATCTTGCCCAGGCGCAGCGCAACCTTATCGACAAAGTGCTGCTCCCGCCGATGTGGGACTACTGGCGATTGGAGAACCGCTGGGGCAACCTGCGGTGGAGTGGCGATCCGGTGATCCGGGACAACATCATGCTCAGTGGTTGGCTCGGCATGCACGTCGGACTCTACGAGTCGGTCACCGGAGACCACCATTACAGCGAGCCGGCCGGACTGACGTTCCGGTGGAACGAGTCGAAAGCGTACGTTCACGATCTCGGAACCATGAACCGCGCGGTCTACGACAATTTCCGCCGCTACGACCTGGGATTCTTTCCGTGTGAGCCCAACTGGATCTATCCGGTCTGCAACTCGGCCGGAATGATGTCACTGATCCTGAACGACAGGCTCCACGGGACCAATTATTCGGCTGATCTGGCCGATAGCTATCGCTTCGCCCACGAGCGGGAGTTCGTTGCTCCCGACGGCACTCCGGTTGGTCTGAAGTCGACAAGATTGGGGTGGAACATCACGGTTCCTGAGGCACTCAAGAACCTGTCCACCGGTGGCCAGGCAGCCGGTTCGTCCTTGGCCGCCCGCGATTCCAGCGGTACAGCGTCGAGCACATTGTTCCTGCCCTTCCATACCGCGATCTTCCCCGATATCGCCGAACGCGACATCGTCGGCGGATCCTACGATGCGACACGTCAGGCAATCCTGTCCGGTGCGCTCGATTTGCACGCGATGTCTGCGGCCGGACCGCAAACCGGCGGGCCTGCGTATCTCGGTGTACTCGGTTATGCGACCGAGTACGGTGATGACGAACTGGCGGATGCCGTCAAGAAGGCATTCTGGAGCGATCCCAACTCCCACCTGGTCACCGAGAACGGGGTCAGATACTTCGACTGGGTCAAGCCGGAAGATCCCCTGCAGCCGGCTCGGCCGCGGCGCGACTCGATAGCCCCGGTGATGATTCAAAGCGTTCTGCTGTCCGGCTTCTTCGGCCGCCACGGTGCCGGTTATGACCTGATCAACCGGGGCAATCTGGACGAGTGGGACCGTGGGCCCCTGCTGGACGAGGTGCCGTATCCGGAGGTTCTGGTGGCCCGCGCGGTTACCGACGGCGAGGCGCTGGATGTCGTCCTGCGGCCGGGCGGTGAAGGCGGGCGGTTCACGATTTCGCTCTCCCGGCTGCGGCCTGGGCACGCCTACCGGGTGTCCGGTGCGCTGCAGCATGTGGTCGAGGCGGACGCGGAAGGTCGCGCTGAGCTAGAAGTCGACGTCCCGGGACGACACGAGCTGCGGGTGGAGCCGACCACCGCGTCGGCTGACCTGCTTCGGTGAGGGACCGATCATGGCGTGTTGCCTGATTGCCGCGTGGTTGTTCGGGTGGGTGAGGTCCGGAATCTCCGGACTGTGGCATTCCGCGACGGGGGTACCTAAGCCCGTCTCCCGTTTCCGCCCGCCAGAACCACCCATCGGCACCTGGAGTCAGCAGCATCCCTCACCGACCGACAATTCCGTGACGTCGAACGCCCGGCGGAGCCGACCGCGGCGGTGGACGTCGTTTGGGCTGGTCGCCGCCTTGGTGGGCGAGATCGTGCTGGCAGTTCTGTTGTGGCATTGGTGGCAGATTCAGGCCGGACGACTGATGATGCATCACTCGATGCCAGACTCCCCGAATGCCCTTGTCGTGATGGTGGTCGCCGGCAGCGAGGTGGCGCTGATCGTCGCAGCACGAGTGTGGCGGCAACGGCGTGTGCTGGCGGCTATCGCTATCGCCGGTCTCGCAGTGGTGGTGATCTCCACACTCCTGGGTGTCTCGGCTGGCTCGCATGTCGCGGCCATGGCGGAGATGGTGCTACTAACCACGGTGATTCCGATTGCGCTTACGGTGGGCACCGGCCGGCGAATGCCGGGTCCCGACGATGACCTCACGACTTCGGCCTCGACCAGTGCGCGACTACGGCTGATCCTTGCTGTCGCGGCGGCCGCTGCGTTGGTTGGGTCGGTATTCGTTTGGCACCTTCCGGTTATCCACCACGCCATGAACCAGCAGATGGTGTTCGTCCGCAATGCGGGCTATCTGGCGGTCGGCATGGCCTTGTGGTTCCTGTTGACCAGCGGGCTTCGTCCGGGACTTCCGGCGAAGACGTGTGTGCTGCTGCTACGGCTCGCTTACGGTGGCATGGGTGTCGTCGCGCTCGCCATGATCATCGGTGGGCAACCGCTGATGCCGGGAATGGAATCCACGCTGCCGTGGTCATCCCTGGCGGATCAACGAGCAGGGGGCCTCATCATGATGCTGGGCGACACGCTGCTCGTGTTGCCGGTCATCGCCGCGGCCTCGGTTGCTTCGGCCGCTCAGCAACCGGGATCGGATACGACATGGTTGCCGCAAAGCGCAGCCAGACGAGAAATGGAACTGATGTGAACACTGCGAACGAGCAAGAACTTGTGGCATGGCATGGACCCTCCGGGGCCTGGTATGCGACGGCACTGATCACCTTCGGGCTGGCCGGATTGGCATATCTCCTTGGCACGGCAGCGCTTGGCGTTGCATCCTCAGCAGCGCCGAATTCGACACGGACGATCACGCTGCTGGTGATCGCCGGGGCCGCGCTGCTCGCCGGGCTTGGCGTCGCTGTCTATCCTCGTCCGAAACCCACCCGCTTGGGCTACGTCAGGGACACGGTGAAGCGATGCGTGCGTGGGTCGGTGTGCAGCCTCGCCTTCAGCTGGTCGGTTCTCAGCTTCGTAGATACCTCGGCCTTCGGTGTTGCACCGATTGGCCAGACCTGGATCTTGGCGATCACACAGTTGGCCGGACTCGTCATTGCTGCCGTCTTGTGGGACCCGGCACAGAAACGAATTCTGCGCGCGTGGCTCGCCACCGTCAAGGGATACTCCATGTCGGCCACCGGGGCGGCGCAGTAGCGGCCGGGCTGGCCCGGGCCATCGGTTCGTCAAATAGTGGTCTGGCATCGTCCACGACCTGGATTCACCAGCGGATGATCATTCCCGTGGTGGTCAGGCCAGCACCGGTTCCGACGAGCAGCACCCGGCTGCCTTCGCCGATCCGGCCACCGGTGAGCGCCTGATGCAGTGTCAGCGGAATGCTCGCGGCGATGACGTTGCCATAGCGCTCCAGTGTGGTCTCCACCTTCTCATCAGGCCAGTCGTAGCGTCTCAGCAGCTTCATCCCGGCGGAGCTGGTCTGGTGGGGAATCGCCAGGTCGATGCCGTCCAAGCCCCGGGAAAGCCCTGGCTGCAGCTTCTCCAGAAAGCCCGGCAGCACCTTGTGCGCCAGCATCAGAGTCCGTCGTCCGTCCATGTGGAAGGTGAAGTCACGCCGGTCCGTGCTCGCATTCAGACCTGGGCGCCGATAGCCTCCCCCGGGAATCTCGGTGGCGGTGGCACCCTCGGGCCAGATCTGCGCCACGTAGCGCTCGATGCCTTGCTCTGGACGCTCTGCCGGTCCGAGGATCACTGCGGCCGCACCGTCGCCGAACAGCAGAGAGGACTCCGGATCGTCCAAGTTGAGGCCCCGGCTGGCGACCTCGCAGCTGACCACCGCGACGTGCCGAGCCTGCCCGGTCGCGATCAGCATCGAAGCCTGATAGATCCCGACCAGCGCGCTGACACAGGTGGAATGCACGGAGAAAGCCGGCCGTCCGACGAATCCGACGACTGCTGCCAGCTGGGCTGAGCCATCCGGGATCGGCTGCGGGAAACTGCCGGAGGCGTGGATGAGCACGTCGAGATCATCGACGGTCAGATTCGCTGTGGCCAGGGCCTGGACGAGCGCATCCGCGCCGTAGCTGACCGGGTCCTCGCTGGGATCCATCCAACGCCGCTCCCGGACTCCGGTCGCCTCCTCCGCCTTGCGCGGATCCACGCCGACACGCGCAGCCAGTTCCGCGGTGGTGACCACCCGTTCCGGCAACGCCTGTCCGGTCGCCAGGATCCTCATCTGCAGCATTCCCACTCCTCAACCCCGCAGCAGAACCCCCGCCGCATTCGCGCCACGAAGAAGATGCGTGCCACCGGCGCCCCTCGATTGTGACGCGTTCCCAGGTCACCAAGTGATGGCGCAACTCACCAGCGATCCGTCCCGGTCGTTGGAGCGTCATGAGAGACCACCACCTCTGCCGCCGGATGCCTGGCAAGCCAGCTGCGCCAGAATCCACCGGTGCGCCGAGCTGCGGCGAGATCGTGGAAGACGACGCGACGAGCCAGCCAATGCGGCTCGATTCCCTCTCGCAGTGCCCGTTCGCTCCATGCGACATCCCCGGCCAGGAGCACCAGACCGGCCCCGTCCCCGGTCTCCTCGCCGGTCCGGGCGACGGCGCTGACCGAGCCACCCGTATGACCGGGCGAGGGGACGATCCACAGACTGCCATCTGCGAAGAAGTCCATTGCCTGGGTGAACGGCGCCAACCAGTGCGGAGCGTCCGAAAAAGCGAACGGACGCAGTCGTCCCGCGTCCGGGACGATCGCGGGCACGATACCGTGACGCACCGCGGTCAGCCCGCCGAAACTGGTGAGTGCCTCGATCTCCGGCTGGTCCAGCCACACCGGAGCATGCGGAAAGTCGGCGGCCCCCGCCAGGTGATCCATGTGCAGGTGAGAGCAGATGATGGCCCGCACTGAATCCGCGGCCACCCCGCGCCGCGCCAGTTGTTCGGCCAGTGTCTGCCCGGCCGGCAGCCGCACGGGTAGCAAGGTCCCATACGGCCAGGCCGGCCAGTGCCGTACCGCCTCGACCGCTGCTCGCGAGTAGCCCGTATCGAACAGGACCAACCCGTGCTCGGGGTGCTGGATGAGTGTCACCCCTGCGGGGAATCGTTTGCGGCGCCAGAGCTCACCGCGCTGCGCGAGTGCCCCGATCGACACGCACCAGCCCGCTTGCAGTTGCTCAACTGCGAGGGTTGCCGTGCTGGCAGGGGTTGCCGGACGCGTCGACGATACGACCGGATGGCGTCGTCCCGGTGGCTCGACGCCCGAGAGCATGGCCGACAGCGTCGATGCCAGACCCCCGGTGAAGATCGGCTGGTAGCCCAGTTCGGTTCGTGCGCGGGTGAGATCCAGACGCAATCCACGAGTCAGCAGGCGGATCCCGGTGGCGGTGAGTTTCGGCTCGCCGCGGCGCAGGATCCGCGCGACCTGCTCGGTTCCGGCGGCCACCAACTCGACCGGACGCGCAGCCATGCGGCGGCCGGGACGAGCCACGCCCAGCGCGTCCGCCACCTGATCGATGCTCGCCCACACGGCGATAGGGTCACCGTCGGCGATGTTGACGGGCCCCGAGATGTCGCTCTCGACCGCCAGGCGGACGGCGTGGGCGGCATTGTCGACATGGGTGAGGTCGGTCAGCACGTCGCCGTCCACCAACCGAGGCAGCCGTCCGGCCTGTAGCGCCGCAATGACGCGGGGCATGATCGACGCGTCACCCGGCCCGTAGAGGCCCCGCGGCCGCAGGATGCAAGCCGCCGGATACGACCGGGACACCGCCACCTCGGCGAACCATTTGCTCTTCGCATAGTCGCTGTCGAATCGCGGTCCGACCCGAAGGCTCTCCGGCACCGGCCGGGCCGCAGTCCCCCACGTCGGATCGTCGTGCACCGCCCGGTTGTAGATACTCGGCGAACCGATGTACACCAGCCGGATTCCCCGCTGCGCGCACGCGGCGGCAAGTCGCGCCGAGGCATCGACGTTGGTGCGGCGCAGGTCTTCCCAGCGACCCCAGAGAGTCGACAATGCCGCGCAATGGACGACCGCGTCCACGCCGTCGAGCAAAGCCGGGAGATCCTGCGGTCTGGTCAGGTCGGCAGGCAGCAGTCGCACGCCGAGGCTTTCCAGCGCCGCACGCCGCTCCGTTGAGAACGTGCGGCCGGTACCGAGCACCTTGTGTTGTTCGGCCAGGAGCTTTGTCACCCGTCCCCCGAGGAACCCCGACGCTCCCGTGACCAATACCTTCATACGGTTGATTGTTGCAGGCAACGACGCTGACCCGGCTTTCCGAGCTGGTCGGTGACGCGGGCGGAAGTGTCACCATCGATTGGGCGGCCTGCCGAAGTGTCGTACCGTGATTCATCAGACACCAAGGAGACGGCAGTGACCTACTACGCCGACGGCACATTGTTGCAACGTCCGGGCTTGCTCGAATGGCAGAAGAACCACCGCGACGCCTTCGGTGTCGTCAGCACGCTGGGTGAGGCACGCCGACGCAGATCGTGGCGGACCTTCGGCTGGCTCGAGCCCGGCAACGACTACCGCACCGGGGCCTGCCCGCCCGAGTTCCTCCGGGTTCTGGAGGCAGCCGCCGATCACCCCGTCAATCGGACCAGAGGAATCCACCGTTGCCAACTCTGCCCGACGAGCACCCAAGACATCATGGCACCGGCCCCGAGCTACCCGACCACGACCGGGAGACTACTGCACCTCGGTTCGGCCTCGCTCGAGGTACGCGACGCCAACGGCCAGATCTGGATCGCGCCCACCCTCGTCCTGCACTACATCGCTGAACACGGCTACCTGCCACCCGCAGAGCTCGCGGACGCCGGCCCGGCCTGACAAGAACTCACCGATCATGCCTGCCACGCTGGCCGATGTGAACCGATCCAGCCCGGGCGTCCCTCTCGTCGGTCAGCCGCCAGCCGGCCGCCTGCTCGCGGCTGTGCCAGAAGTCGCGGTATCTGCCGTCAACTGCGATCAATTCTTCATGCGTGCCGGCCTGGACGACCGTGCCGTCGTCGCCGAGTACCACGATCGCGTCCGCCGAGCGAATGGTGTCGAGCTTGTGCGCGATCACCAGCACCGTCGAGCGCCGGCGCAAGGCTTCGACCGCGGCCACGATATTCGCCTCATTCTCGGGGTCCAGCGCGGAGGTCGCTTCGTCCAAGAGCACGATCTCCGAGCCCTTGAGCAGCGCGCGCGCCACCGAGACGCGCTGTCGCTCACCGCCGGACAATGCTCGTCCGCCCTCACCGACCAGGGAGTTCCAGCCGTCAGGCAGCCGGTCGACGATCTCGCTCACCCCGGCCAAATCGGCGGCCCGCTGCACCTGTTCATCGGGAGCAGATGGATTGCCGACCAGCACGTTCGCACGCAGCGTGTCGTCGAAGAGGTAGACGTCTTGGAAGACCATCGACAGCTGGCCCATCAGCTGTTCGACCGGTTGATCCCGCACATCTACTCCTCCGACCCTCACGATGCCAGAATCTACGTCGTAGAAGCGCGCGACCAGGCGGGCGATGGTCGTCTTACCCGAACCGGACGGCCCGACAAGCGCAGTCATCGTGCGGGCGGGCACTTTCAGCGAGACATCATCGAGCACCCGGACTTCCGGCAGATAGCCGAAGCTCACGTGATCGAGTTCGATCTGGCCGGGCTCACTCAGCGTCACAGGGTCAGTGGCGCCGCTCAGTACCGGGGCACCCAAGAGCCCATCTGCGGTGGCAACGTTTTGTCGTTGAGCCTCGATCCCGAGCCGCTGTTCCCCGATCTCGGCGAGAATCTGGTTGGCTCGCAACGCGATGCCGATGAATGCGAAGGCCTCGAGTGGCGCCAATTCACCGCTGATAGCGAACCCCGCCGCGAGCATGATCAGCCCGATCACCACGATCTGAGTGACCACACCGTTCAACAGATTTCCCAGCAACGAGTACCACAAGTCCCGGCGCGAGGCCCTGGATTCTTCGGCGAGGGCTTCTTCCAGCGGCAGATCGTCGTCGGCACGGCCGGCCGAGCGCAATGCCGGCTGATTCGAGGCGAACTCGACGATCCGCATCGACAGCTCCTTGCGCGGTGGCTCCACCTGCGCCATGCCGACTCCGGCCACCTTGGCCGACGCCCACATGATCAGTGCGAAGACAGGTACGGCGATCGTCAATGCGAGCCCGAGCTTCGGCTTCCAAATCCAGGTTCCGGCAAGCAGCACCAGCCCGGACGCGGTGCCGACATAGATCGGATAGATCATGTGCGCCACGGCTCCGGCCAGCCCGAGGATTCCGTCGCTGACGAGCCTGGACGAGGTCGCCGCGAATCCCTGCTTGAACCAGCCCAGCGGCAACCTGGCCACGTGGTCGCCGATCACCTGATGCAGCCTGGTGATCATGTCCATCGCAGCATCGAAGTTCTTCACCACCTGGAAATAGCTGATGATGAAGTTGACGACGGCGAGCACCGCCAGCACGATCAGCCAACCACCGATGCCCAGCCCCCAGGAGGGTTCCCCCGAGGCAAGAGCGGTGGACGCAGGCAGCAGCGCCAACAATGCCGCGCCCTGGATGACCCCGACCACAATCGCCAGCCCCAGGCTGAGGTTGAAGAGTCGCCGGCCCTCCGGGGTCATCAGGTGCTTGAAGTTCTCGATCATGCCGAGTTGGCGTCCGGTCTTGGTCACTCCTGCGTGCGTGGACGCGCCCGATTTCCGCGTGTTCTCGACAGCTTCGGCGGCGCTCATGCGCGGGCCTCCTTTGCCTGGTAATTGGCTTCATGACCGCGCCACAACGCTGCGTAATGGGGTTCGTCGGCAAGTTCTGCATGGGTTCCGTGCGCGACGATCCGGCCGCGTTCCATCACCGCTATCTGGTCGACCCCGACAATCGAGGCAGGCCGGTGCGCGATGACCAACACGGTGCGCCCCTGTGCAAGCTTGGTCAACGCCACCTGAATCTCCGCCTCCGATTCCGGATCGGTGAAGGCAGTGGCTTCGTCCAGAATCAGGACCGGCGCATCGGTGAGCAACGCCCGCGCGATCGCGATGCGCTGCTTCTGCCCGCCGGACAGGTCGGTATCCGATCCGACGATCGTGTCATAGCCCTTGTCCAGTGCCTCGATCTCGTCGGCGACCTGGGCCGCCCGAGCTGCCCGGCGAATCTGCTCATCGGTGGCGTCCGGCCTCGCCAGCGCAATATTGTCGCGAATCGAGATTCGCATCAGCTGCGGATCCTGCAAGACGAACGCCACCTTGGCGTATAACTGTTCGCTGCTGATCTGTCGCAGGTCGGCTCCACCGAGGGTGATGCATCCGGAATCAGGATCCTGGAAGCGGGCCACCATCGTGGCCAGCGTCGATTTGCCAGAACCAGATGGTCCGATGAGCGCGGTCACGGTACCCGGTGCCAGCGTCAAGGTGACGTCGTCGGCGGCCACCGTGTCTCCGTAGGAATAGCTGACGTGCTCGAAATGCACTTCGTCGCTCGCAGGAGATTGCGGATCTGCCGGCTCAGCGAGAGTGGGAATGCTGATCAGGTCCTGGATGCGTTTGGCCGAGGCTCCTGCCCGTTGATAGGCCCACCCGGTGTTCCCGATGGTTTGGATGGCAGCAGGTACCACCAATGCGATGAGGGTGGTGGCGAGCACATCGGCCGCGCTCACCCAGCCGGCATTCACCAGGGCTGTGCCGCCACCCAGATTCACCGCCAACAAGACGGGTACCGAGACGAACCCGACCGCCCATGAATTCGACTTGATCATCGGCCCATTCCAGGCATCCCAAAAATCCCCGAACTCCTTCGCAGCTTCGGCATAGCGCCCATGTGCGCGCCCCACGATGCCGAATGCCTTGACGACGGTGATGCCCGAAACAAACTCGATCATGCGGGACGAAACCTTGGCCAGCCTTGCCTCCATCTCCGCGGTTTTCACCGGCATGTCGCGCATGCACCAGGCGTAGATGCCTGCATATATCGGCAAAGTGGCAAGCGAAAGCAGACCCAACCGCCAGTCGACGATGAAGGCGTAGGAGACCAGCCCGATGGGCATGAAGATCGCCGAGGCGGTCTCCACGGGCGCATGTGCAATCAACGCATGTAGGGCAAGCAGGTCGTCTTGGACGGCCTTGCGGATTCTGCCCGAGGTCGTGGCACTGAACCACGACAGCGGTGCGTGGGCCAGGCTGGAGATCATCTGCGCGCGGAGATGAGCGGCCAGCTTGATGTCGCAGAAATGGGTCACGGCGAGTGCTACGAAGTAGATCACCAACCGGGCAACGAACGCCCCGATGAGGAAGTTCACCACAGCCCAAACCCGGCCGGAATCAGGATTCACGCCTTGGCTGTGAGCGGCGATCAGAATCTCCCCCAGCCGCACCAATGCGACATAAGGTGCCACCGCGATGAGCCCCGATATAGCGCCGAGGATGCGGCCCACCCACATGCGGGTCCTCACCGGAGCGAGCATCTGACTCAATGCGGCCTTGTCAATCGCCTGTTTTTCGGCCGCCGCCGCAGTCAGTTCGTCGAGCACGGACGCGACGTCCGGTGCGTTTGCCTGGGTTGTCATCTGACTTCCTCTCGGGAGGATTCGAAGCGGCGATCGGCGTTTGAGATCTGGCATCCCTGCGTGACCTGGAAGGTGAGCGCGTTCCCACTCCGCTTAGGTAAGGCATGCCTAATGCACAATAGCCTCAGTGGTTCGTGGCCGATACGCCGGGGTCCCGCTTGTTCACGGATCCGGCAGAATGGCGTCCGTGAATCGTGCGCTAGGTCTTGCCGCCGGAACCGCTGCGGACGCCGTCTTCGGCGACCCGAGGCGCCATCATCCGGTGGCCTGGTTCGGCAGCTGGGTCGGCTGGCTCGAGAAGCGCGTCTATCAAGATTCGATTGGCCGAGGGGCGCTCTTCGCCGCCACCGCACTCGCCCCGGTGGCGGCGATCGCTATCGCCGCCGAGCGACTCACCCGCAATCAGCCCGTGGCGCGCGCTGCGCTGACCGCAACGGCCACCTGGGCGGTGCTCGGCGGGCGCAGTCTCGCTTCTGAGGGTAAGCAGATGGCCGACGAACTCGAGGACAATGACATTCCCGCCGCCCGCGAGCGCCTCACGCATCTATGCAGCCGCAATCCCGAAAACCTGGATGCCGCAGAGTTGGCCCGCGGCACGGTCGAATCACTCGCCGAGAACACCTCTGACGCCGTCGTCTGTTCGCTCTTCTGGGGGGCCGTCGCCGGCATTCCCGGCCTGCTGCTGCATCGCGGCATCAACACCCTGGACGCGATGGTCGGCTACCGCAATCCCCGCTACGAGCGCTTCGGAAAGGTCTCGGCCAAGCTGGACGACGCCGTCGCCTTCATCCCGGCCCGGCTGTCGGGCGTGATCTCCGCCGCTCTGGCAGCGACCATCGGCGGCAGCCCGACGAACGCCTGGCGGGTCATGATGCGCGACGCCCGCAATCACCCCAGCCCCAACGGCGGCTGGTGCGAGGCCGCCTGGGCAGGGGCTCTCGACACTCATCTGGGTGGGGCGTCCGACTATCACGGGCACCTCGAACAGCGCCCGCAACTCGGCGATCCGGACGCGCCGGCCCCCGACGTACGGACGATCAGGCGAGCGTCCAGGCTCGTCGGTGCCGTAACCGCCGCATCTGCCGGGCTCGCGGCAGCAGGATCGGTGGTTGTGGGTGCCGTCAATTGGCAACCGCGACGGATGGTAACTCAGCTATCGCCGAGCAGCAGGCCTTCGGCTCGCTGGTTCCAGCTGACCAACTTCCAATAGCCCTCATCGCGGGCACCGAGCATCGTCCAACCGCAATTCGACATGCTCGCCAGGCTGGTGGAGGTCGGATAGTCCCAGCCCAGCAAGCTGGCGGTACCCATCCTGATCGCCAGCCCGTGACTGGCGACGACCACGGTCTGGCCCTGATGCCTGGATGCAATCTCGCGCAGCGCCACGGCCATCCGCACGGCCACTTCGCTCGCCGTCTCTCCCGTCTCGGAGCGGCGGGCATCACGACCTTCGGCCAGGGCTCGGGTGAATTCCGGATTGTCCCGGTAGATTTCCTCGGCCAGCAGCCCTTCCCATGAACCGACATCGATCTCCATCAGCCGGTCATCGGTCGCGATGGGCAGCTCGATCCTGCGCGCCAGTGCCTGAGCGGTGACGTGGGCCCGCTGTAGCGGGGAGGCATAGATAGCGTCAACAGGCAGTTTTGACAGACCGACCGCAGCCATCTCGGCCTGTGCGAGACCGACGTTGTTCAACGGCGCATCGAGCTGCCCCTGAAATCGGCTCTCCACGTTGAAGGTGGTCTGGCCGTGCCGCCACAAGATGATCTGGGTGTGCCCAGGACTCACTGCTCGTCGCCGTCCCCGGCCGGTTCGCTATCGTCGTCGGGAAGTCCCAGTTCGATGATCGGGCAGTCCTTCCAGAGCCGCTCCAGCGCGTAGAGATCGCGCTCCTCGTCGTGCTGAACATGCACCACCAGATCGCCGTAATCGAGCAGCACCCAGCGGTTCTCCCGGCCACCCTCCCTGCGCAGCGGACGAAGCTTCGCCACGTCGATCAGCTTCTCCTCGATGGCATCGACGATCGCGCCCACCAGCCGCTCGTTGTTCGCGCTGACGATCAGGAAGATGTCGGCGATGGCAAGGGGCTCCGACACGTCGAACGCGACAATCTGCTTGCCCTTCTTGTCGTCCGCGGCCTTGGCGGCGAGCCGGGCGATCCTGGTGGCTTCTTCGGTAGCGCTCACATCACATCCAAACTGATCTTCTGAAGATCTCGAGGTTCGGTTTACCAGTCGACAATATCCGCCTCAAGCGTCTCCCCCGCATTCGCCGGGGTGTAAAGACCGCGTTTCGCGACATATTGGACGACGCCGTCGGGCACCAGGTACCACAGCGGCAATCCTTCTCGAACCCTGTTGCGGCACTCGGTTGAGCTGATCGCCAGCGCCGGCACCTCGAGCCGAGTGACCTTCTCGGCCGGCAGATGGCTGATATCGCGAGCCTTCAGGTCGACCCCCGGACGCGACACTCCGACGAAGCTCGCCAGATCGAAGAGTTCGTCGGCTCCGCGCCAGGTGAGGATCGAGCCGAGTGCGTCCGCCCCGGTGATGAAGGTCAGATCGACATCTTCGCCTCGCTCACCACGCAAGTCCTTGAGGGTGTCAACCGTATACGTATTGCCGGCCCGGTCGATATCGACCCGCGACACCGAAAACCGCGGATTGGACGCCGTGGCGATCACCGTCATCAGGTAGCGATCCTCGCGGTTACTGACCTTGCGTCCGGCCTTCTGCCACGGCGTACCGGTGGGTACGAAGACCACCTCCTGTAAGCCGAAGCGAGCCGCGACCTCGCTCGCCGCCACCAAGTGGCCGTGATGGATGGGATCGAAAGTGCCACCCATCACGCCCAGGCGGTACCGATGTTTACCATCGCGAATGCGAGCGAGCCCCAGGTCGATTGACTCGTGGGCCTGTTCACCGACGTCGGTCATGGGCAGCACAATACTGGTCACACGCTCACGGTAGGTAGTCGTTGGTGGTGGCCTGTGCGCCGTCGACCTGGCCTTCGAGCAGACCGTTGTCGAACATCCAGGACGCATAAGTCGCCCAGTCGGCGGCCGACTGCTTGCCGAAGTCCTCGGCGGGGAGCAGCGCCAGCGTCGCCTCGACCATCGCAGCCAGTACCTGCGGCTCGTAAGAGCCCTCGGTCTGCGGGGTCAACGCGTCGATCGCCACGTGAGAATCTGCCACCGCCGCAGCTTGACCGGCGGCGGTGCCGGCAAGAAATGCCTTGACGCGCTCGACATAGTCAGCGTCGGTTTCAAGTCGCTTCGGATTGGCGATGATGACCAGTTCCGAATAGTCGGGGACGCCCAATTCGGTGGCCGGCAGGACGACGACATCGGTCTGGGCAGCCAGTTCGACACCCTCGATATTGCGGAAGGCGCCGAAGATGGCGTCCACCTGATCAGTGAGCAACGCCTGATTGAGGCTCTGCTGAACGTTGGGCAGTTCGATGCTGTCTGGGTTGACTCCTGCCTTGCGGGCAATGAAATCGATCGTCGGCTCCTGGGAGGCCAGCCCCGACAGTCCGATGGTCTTACCCGCGAGATCGCTCGCGCCGGCGATGCCCGAGCCGGCCTTGGTCACCAGCGAGGTCAGCGAGGTGGGGATGAGGGCTGCCACCGAGACCACGTCCAGCCCGGATTCGACTGCGATCAGCGTGTCCGGCTCGTACGAGATGGCCAGGTCGACACGTCCGAGCGAGACCTCGCGGGCGGCGTCAGCGGTATTCGATGGGGTGGTGAAACTGACCTGAATGCCGGCATCTTGGTAGGCGCCGATCTGCTGGGCCGCATAGAGGGCCGCATGATCGGGATTGGGTGCCCAGTCGAGCAGCACGCTGACATCGTCTGCCGCACCGCCGGCCCCGGAGGCCGATGCGTCGGGCCGGCTTGCGGACGATCCGCAGGAGCTCAGCGTCAGGCAGGCTGCGACACCCAGCGCGATCGAGGTGAGTAGCCGTGGAGTCTTCATGGGGTGTTCTCTCTTCTTGGTAGGGAATGGCTTCTTCGTAGGGAATGGCTTCATCGGATGCCTTCGGCCCGGTGGCCGAACGTCAGGAAGTGCCGTCGCTTTCGCTGGGTTTGTTCCAGGGGCAGACCCAGCGTTCCAACCCGGTCACGGCGGCCAGTAACGCGGCCGACATGATCGTGAGGACGACGACCTGCGCGAAAACGAAATCGGTCTGCATACGTGGGATGGCCTGCAGCATCAGGTAGCCGATGCCGTTGGTCGAACCCGTGTACTCGGCGAAGACTGCTGCGACGGGCGCGAAGGTCACCGAGACCCGCAGTCCGGCGAAGCCGCGCGGCGCAGCGAAAGGCAGGCGCACCCGCCAGAAGAGTTCGTGCCGTGAGGCGTGCAGACTGCGAAGGGTATCGATCAGCCGGGCGTCCACAGCACGTATCCCGGCCAGCAGATTGAGTGCGACCGGGAAGAAGCAGAGCAGCGCGACCACGATGACCTTGGCAGCCATGCCGTAGCCCAAGGCGATGGTGAGCAGCGGGCCGATGACGATGATCGGGATCGCCTGCGAAGCGATCAGCAGGGGTGTCATGGCCGATCCGATGACCGGCAGATAGCCGGAAACGATGACGACGATCACCGCCACCGCGACGCCCAGCACAATGCCGGCGAGCGTTTCGCCCAGCGTCAGCCAGGTGGCCGAGCCGAGCCTGGTCGGCCAGGTCGTGATCAACGAGTCCAGCACCGCCCGCGGAGAAGGAATGACGTAATCGGGAATCGCGCCACTGGCGGTCACGCCGATCCAGATTGCCAGCACCAGCAGGACCGTGACCGTCGGCGGCAGGATCTTGCGCCGCAGGTAGGAATTCATCGGTCCGCTCCCGGGATCGCATCGCGTGGACCGGTACCGCCGGGATCCGCGAACGATTGCAGGATCTCCTGCCGAGCCTTGGCGAAGGCAGGGTCACCGAGGAGCAGTTCGCGGGGCCGCTCGTCGTCGAACCAGCCGGGCCAGCTGGCCGCGGCGGTCGCCGGCTCCCCCGGTGCGACTCCTGCCAGCAGCACCACCTCCCGGGAGAGCAGCAGTGCTTCGTCCACATCGTGGGTGACCATGATCAACGTGGCGCTCGAGCGGATGATCGTACGCCGCAGCCACTGCTGGATCTCGGCACGGGTGATGGCATCCAGCGCGCCGAGCGGCTCGTCCGCGAGCAGAATCGGCTTGTCGGCGAGCAGCGCCCGCGCCAGTGCGGCCCGCTGACGCATGCCGCCCGACAGCGCGGCAGGACGCGCGGATTCCCAATCCGACAACCCCCATTGCTGCAACGTGCCATGCGCCCGGGCCCTGGCCAGGGGGCGCCTGATACCGCGGTTGCGCAGGCTGATTGCGACATTGTCGAGCAGGTTCAGCCACGGCAGCAACGAATCGCCTTGGGGCATGATCGCACAGGACGCGAGCCTGCCGGCGGGGTCGTCGTGTCCGAGCACGCTGACCGCTCCGGTGTCCGGTTCGCGCAGCCCGGCGATGATCGAGAGCAGTGTGGATTTGCCGCAACCCGAGCGTCCGATCAAGGCAATGTGTCGGCCCTCGGGAACGGCGAGTCGCACTCGTCCCAAGACAGCGCGCTCGTCCTTCGGGTAGCGATAGCCGAGATCGTGGACGACGACCGCGGACGCTGAAGAATCGGCCGACACATCGGTGGCCATCGACATCCCTCCGCTCATCCGAATGAGGTCAGGTTCAACGGGTGTCATCTCAGCCCCGGCGGGGCACCCCGTGTCGTCTTAACTAACGCGCCGAACTATAGCAGTCCGCCTCAGGTTCGGGCGTGGTGATGCGGATGGCTCCTGCTGCGGTGACCGTGTAGCGGTAGCCGTGGGGTGAGGTCCAATGGTAGACGCCCGGGGTCGGCTGTGAGAGTGTCCACTTTCCGTGAGTTTTCGCACGGTGGGCTTTTCTTGACACGGGTCCGAGGTTGCCGAGGCGGGTTTGACCTGGTCGGCCCTTCACGTAGGCAACTGTGTGGTCGGCATCACAGTTGGACGCCTTCGTGGTGGCGTAGGGGAAGATGTCCACGGGGTTGCGCTGTTCGAGAGCGAAGCGCATCTTGGTCGGTGTTTCGTAGCAGTCGACGGGACGCAGGCCCGCGGGATCAATGATCGGCCGGAGGGTGACTTTCGCTCCAGCGAGAAACTCTGGGAGACGCGCAGTGAGGAGCGGACCCCAGCCCTCGACGCGTGCGACACCGGTGGCACTGCTCGACTCGTTGGCGCTGAGAGCAGGGTCGTCGGACGAGATATGCACGATCAGGGTGCAGTCGATCGGCTTACGGACCACGGTATCTGCTGGCGAGCTGGCGCCTACCTGGGTGGGACTTGGCAAGGCGAAACCTGGCTGATCGTTGGCCAGCCCGTTGTAGGCGTTTTGGGTGATGATCCCGAACGCGAGCGAACGTCTGCGGTCCACATCACGCAAGAGCGCAGTGTCAGGTTTGGCGGAGAAGAGAGTCGCGACATGATTCAGGACTTCGTTGAACTTGATGCCGTCTGCCGCATCGACGACCCCGAAGAGGTTCACGTGGCCATCTTCGATCGGTGAGACCCGGATCCGGCGGGAGTCCCGGCGGCCTTGTTCCCGCTGCATCGCGAGATCAGGGTCGGCTTGGATGATCTGTCCGGGCAGTGCCTTCATGACCCTGGCCCAAGGCAGCATCCCCACGCTCGTGGCGATCGCGGCATCGACCTTGCGCGCCGCCCGATAGGCGAGGTGGGAGCATTCGAAGCAGATCTTCATGGCCTGCCAGACGCGCACGCTGCCGGCGAGGACGGCTTCCCACAACTCGGGGTGCCGGTGGCGTAGGTCCAGGGCGTCACCGATCCTGCCGAGTGCGGTCTTCTGGGAGACCCCAAGTAGTGCACCTAGCTCGAGGGCGAGGAATTCGGCGACTTGAGGGGTGCCATCATGGCCGGGCTGAATCAATCGTTCAATGCCGGCGCCGACGGCTTCGTGGTCAATCTCCCAGCGGTCTGCTGCCCGGATGATCCCCACCAGTTCGGCGATCTCGGCGGCGACGAGCTGCTGATGCGCATGATCGATCGCCTCCAGAATCTCCCGGTTCGACTCATGTTCGATCACCAGCGCTGTGGAGAGCACCGGCTGCGCACTCGCTGCGGTCAACGCCGCGGCCGGCGGCCGCCGAGCTTCGCGGGGTTCCAGGAGTGTATGCTTCATGTTCTAATATTAATCGAACTCATGTTCGTCCGCAAGGGTTCCGGCAGGATCTTTTCACTGTCTTTGTTCGATTTAATCGACCCACGACCATTTCCGCGTTCCTGCGCTGCTGCAAGGTCGCCGGCCTACTGGCTCCGACAGCACGTTGCCATCGCGCCCGCGCGACAGAGTCAGATGGTAATCTGGCCCCATGCGCACAACCATCGATTCCGGCGGGCGGATTGTCATACCAAAGGAACTACGCGACGCCCTTGAGTTGAAGCCGGGACAATTCGTCGACATCGCCATGCTCGACGGACGCATCAGCATCGACGTATCCGGCGTCGGCATGCACTTGGAAACACCCGACGGCATTCCTGTCGCTATACCAGATGAGCCGATCGAGCCGCTCACCGTCGATACAGTGCGGGGCGTATTGGAGCATCTGCGCCGATGAAAGCGCTGGATACAGGCGTTGTCGTTGCTGCATTCGCCCGCTGGCACGACGCACATCACACCGCGCGCGCAGCGCTTTCCTTGCAGCCACAAATCGCCGGGCACTCACTCGTCGAGAGCTACAGCGTGTTGACGCGGTTGCCAGGCCCACATCGTGTCCGCAAAGAATTGGCAGCAGAGTTCCTTGAGCTTGCGTTTCCAGACGTACCGTTGTGCCTCAGCCCGCTGCAACTGCGCAGTCTCGTAACAACGCGGCTACCGGCACTCGGTATCGCTGGCGGAGCCGTTTATGACGCGATCATCGCGGAATCAGTACGGCTCGCTGGAGGCACGCTGATTACCCTCGATCGCAGGGCATTCACAACGTACGAGCGAATCGGATGCCCGGCTGAGCTTCTCACTTATTGATAAGCCCACTCACGAATCCGCGACGTGATCGAGCAGGATCAACGAATCCCGGTGGACGATCTCCCGCTCATACTGGGCACCCGGGTCGGCCGCGAGGCCGGACGAGCGACGCACTTCCTCAAGCTCGCCTTTCCGGACGAACCGCCTCATCTCCAACCCGCCGCTGCCCTTGAAGCTGCCTCAACGCATGGAGACGCGGTACTGGCTGGGCCGCAGACCGGTTTCCCGGCGGAACAGCTCGGCGAATCGTCCGGGAGATGCATAGCCGACGGCGGAAGCAACATGGGCGATGGTCAGATCATCGCGACGTAGGAGTTCTTTGGCGCGACGGATGCGGCAGCGATGCAGGTAGCCGATGGCGCTGACACCCGCCACGGCACGGAAGCTCTCCTTGAATTTGGTCTGGCCCATGCATGCCAGATTGGCTAGTTCGCCCAAGGCAAGCGCCTCTGCGTGGTGCCGATCGATATGGGCCATCACCGAATGAATGCGGCGCTGATCGTCCGCGCTGGTTCTGGACGCTCGGACGTCGGGCAGTCTCCTGGTCCGCTCAACCAACAGTCCCAGCACCTGAAGGACCGTCCCTTCGTACCACAGACAACTCCTCGGCGACTCTCCCGCCTTGGGCCACAGCCGCATGAGCTTCGCCCGCAGCTGCGGCCAGTTGCTGCCATCGGTATTCAGCGACTCGAAAGCATCGGCGACACCGCTGAACTGTCCCCCGTATTCCGCGTCCAGATAGCGGTGCGAATACTCGGGAGTGACCTCGACCCCGACACTTCTGATCGGCACTTGGCCTCGTACCAGGGCATGCCAGCCGGTCGGACGCGAGCAGTAGCCGGCGACGTGATCGGAGCGCAACACTCGTGGCGGATCGTATTGTTCACCGGCGATCGACTCATACCAGGTCACGCTCACGTAATCGGGCAGCGTGAAACTCAGTGGCGAATCCCGCGCCAGGGTGAAATCGTGAATGGCGATCGACCACTGCCCGGTGGGCGAATAGAGATGGTAGTTCCCGGCACCGACTTCTTCCGGCACCTCATACGACATCCAGGTTTCACCGAAACCGAGCGGCGGAGAGATCTGGCGGAAACCGAAGCTGGCAACACTCGGCTGATGGATGCCGCTCACCAGGTGTCGCACCGTCTGTAACCTCTCACCCAGTCGCATCGTGCCGAATCAGATACCACGATCGGACGCAGTCTTGAGCCGATCGGACGCTTTCCCTATACGCCAGACCAACCACGCCCTGCCGAACACTATATTCCACGAAGGTAAGGGTTGCCTAAGCTTGCCCCGGCCGGGAACCATCTGCTTGCCGAAAAGGGAATGAGCATGCGTGAGCAAGTCCGCGAAAACACCAGGACGACCCGGGCGTCCGATGCAAAGAAGGGGCTATCGGCCCGCGACCTGATTACCACCGGCATCTTCATCGCCATCTTCTTCGTCTTCACGATGGCCGGCGGAATGATCGCGATCAGCCCTGTACTGACCTTCGCCATGCCCGCAACGGTCGCATTGGTCACCGGGCCCATCTATCTGCTGCTCATCGCGAAGGTGCCCAAGCACGGTCCGATCATCATCCTCGGAGCCGTGATGGGCATCTTGATGTTCGTGACGGGCATGTTCTGGCTGTGGTCGATCGCCTATGTCGTGGCCGCGATACTGGCAGACCTCATCGCCGGAGCCGGCAAATTCAGTAACCGAACGCTGAATATCGTGAGCTTCCTCGTCTTCTCGCTGAACCCGATGGGCTCCTATCTGATGTTGTGGATCAGCCCGGCCAGCTACGCCGCCTATCTGACCGGCAAGGGCACCGACCCGGCGTATATGGAGACCATGTCCGCCACCGGAACGGTCTGGGTGCTGCCGGCGATGATCATCGCCATCCTGGTCTGCGGGCTGATCAGCGCATTGTTGGGGCAGAAGCTCCTGCGCAAGCAGTTCGAGAAAGCCGGCGCCACCGCGTGAGCGCACTGACCAGGAAGCAGCCTCGCCGCACGTATGTCGACCCCAGGACGAAGCTGGCGACGCTGCTGGTAGTGGTGCTCGCGACGATCGTCGCTCCTACCTGGCAGTGCGAGGCATTGGTCATGGGGTTCTCCGCGATTATCACGATCTCATGGGGCCGATGGCGCTACGCACTCCTGATGACCACAGCCTATGGGCTTGTCATCGCCGGAATGCTCGCACTCGCCTCGACAACCGCGAACGCCCTGACCACGATGGTGATGGCCTTCTTCATGCTCGTCCGCAAGGTCTTCCCGTGCGCCCTGCTGGCCGGCGGGGTGGTCTCGACCACGCGCACCGGCGAATTCATGGCCGCGCTCACCAAGCTGCGGGTGCCCCGGACGCTGTCCATCCCGCTGGCCGTGATGATGCGATATCTGCCGATGGTGCGCGAGGACTGGCATTTCATCTCGGACGCCATGCGAATGCGTGGTCTCTCGCCAACCCCGCTCGGGCTGCTGCGCACCCCGGCGAGAACGGTCGAGTGCGTCTATGTGCCCATGTTGATGTCCGCCAGCACGACCGCCGATGAACTGTCGATGGCGTCCATCGCCCGGGGTATCGAGAACCCTGCCCGGCACACCAGCCTGGTGCCACTACGCTTCACCGGCGTGGACGCCCTCACGCTGGCCTTGGGCGCCTGCTTGCTCGCCGTGATGATCGTGACCGGAGCAGCCCGATGATCCGTTTCGAGAATGTCAGTTTCAGTTACGACAGTGGCGGCGCCGAATCAGGGGTATCCGAGATCGATTTCGAGGTCGCGGCGGGCGAATGCGTGCTGTTCTGCGGAGCGTCCGGTTCGGGGAAGACCACGATCGCGAAACTGGCGAACGGGCTGGCCCCCGACTTCATCCCCGGCCAGATGAGTGGCCGGATACTCGTTGATGGCCGAGACCTCGCCGAATTGGAATCCTGGGAGCGAGCCCGGCTGATCGGGTCGGTCTTTCAGAATCCGCGCACCCAGTTCTTCAATACCGATGTGGCAGGTGAAGTCGCGTTCGCCATGGAATGCCTGGCTTGGCCCGGGCAACGGCTGCGGTCACGCACCAGCGAAGTGATGTCCGCGCTCGAGCTGGCGTCCTTGGCCGACCGCAGCATCTTCTCCTTGTCGGGAGGCGAGCGCCAACGGGTGGCCTTCGCGTCCGCCTATGCGGCGATGCCCGGCAACTATGTGCTTGACGAGCCGACCAGCAATCTGGACGCTCGAGCGACAGATCACCTTGCCGAGTATGTGCGGCTGGCGAAGGCCGAAGGGGCGTCCACCCTGGTCGCCGAACACCGGCTGTATTGGCTCAGCGACTGCGTTGACACGGTGGTCTGGCTGCGCGATGGCCGGATCGGCCAGGTCTTCACCCGCGATGAGTTCTGGGCTCTCGATGCGGGCGAGCGGGCCGCTATGGGGTTGCGATGCACCGACCTCGATGAGGTGGCCTGGTCGACGGAAGACCGGTATCGCCCGCTGCTCCCGGTGGAACGATCTCTTCTCGGCAGTGGTGGCCAATCCCACGAGGACGACGCAGCTTCGGCGTCCGGATACTATCTGGAAGCCGAATCCCTGACCGCGTCCTATCGCGGCAACGACGTGCTCACCGGCATCGACTTCGCCGCCCGCTCGGGCGAGGTGATCGCCGTCACCGGATTGAACGGCGCGGGCAAGACCACGCTCACGCGCCTGATCAGTGGATTGCACAAGAACGGCGGCGGCACCTTGAGGTGGGGTGACCAGCCGCTCACCCGCAAGAACCGGCTCAAGGTGTCGGCCATGGTCTTTCAGGATGTGAACTATCAGCTCTTCGCCGACAGCGTGCTCGCCGAGGTCACCTTCGGGCTCGACCAGAGCGAGCCAGATCTGGCCATCCGGCTGCTTGCCGACCTGGGGCTCGCCGATCTCGCCGAACGACATCCGGCAACCCTGTCAGGGGGCCAAAAGCAGCGGCTCGCGGTGACCTCCTGCATCGCGGCCGGCAAACAGATTCTCACCTTCGACGAACCCACCAGCGGGCTCGATCTGACCGGCATGGATCAGGTCGCCACCCTGGTCAAGAAGGTGGCCGCGGCCGGGAACCTGGTCTTCGTCGTCACCCATGATCTGGAGTTCATCGCCCGTGCCTGCACCCGGGTGCTGCACATCGCCGATGGCCGGCTTCAGCTGGATGCCACGCCCCACGAGCTGCCCATCGGCCACCTTGCGGCTCTCCTGGGCGGCCAGTCAACCAGTAGTCCTCAACTGCTGCAGGCAAGAGCCGCCGACCCCGACAGCTGTTCCCCGGCTACACCGTGACGAGCCGGATGCTCGGCTGAAACACTCGGGCGCTGATGCCACTCCTGGTCTTCTCACGAATCGGCGACATGGGTCAGCAAGATCAATGAATCGCGGTGCACAATCTCACGCTGGTATTGCGCTCCCAGGTCGGCCGCAAGGTCGAACGTCCGGCGTCCGAGCATGGCAGGCAGTTCGTCCGAGTCGAAGTTCACCAGGCCGCGGGCCACCGGGATGCCGGACGGGGTTACCAGGTCGACCGGGTCTCCGGCGGTGAAGTTGCCTGTCACCCGGGTGATACCTGCCGCCAACAGCGAGGCATTCGACCCGATGACCGCATGCACCGCTCCTGCGTCCATATAGAGCGCACCCCGTGCGACCGAGGCGTGTGCCAGCCACAGGAGCCTGCGCGGGCGCCGCTTGTCGATCGGTGAGAATGCCGTGCCCACCGCTGCCCCGTTGAGAATCTCCCCCACCTGGGACGCCCGCCCCAAGACCACCGGAATGCCCGCGCCGGTCGCGATCTGCGCCGCTTGGAGCTTGGTTGTCATGCCCCCTGAGCCGATATTCGAGCCGATCCGATGAGTGTCAACGGTGAGTTCCTCGACATCGGAGACAAAGCCGATCGGCTCCGAGCCGGGCTCGTCCGGATGCGCGGTGAACAACGAATCCACGTCGCTGAGCAGCAGCAATGCGTCGGCACGCACCATCTGCGCGACAAGCGCGGCCAGCCGATCATTGTCACCGAAATGAATCTCGTGGGTGGCGACCGTGTCGTTCTCGTTGATGACAGGCATCACGCCCATGCGCAGCAACGTACCCAAGGTGCGTAGTGCGTTCGCGTAGCTTGACTGCCGGGTGACGTCCTGCACGGTCAGCAGCACCTGACCCACCAAGATCTCGCGCTCCCGGAACAGCTCGGTGTAGCGCTGCACCAGCAAGCCCTGGCCGACGGCAGCAGCAGCCTGTTGGTGTGCCAGATCCCGCGGGCGCCTGCGCAATCCGAGTGGAGCAAGCCCTGCGGCAATCGCTCCGGAGCTGACCAGAACGATGTCATGGCCGTCGTCGTGGGCATCGGCCAAGGCGCTCACCAAAGCGGCAATCCGCTCCTCGGCAATGCCGTGGGAGGCACTGCTCAACGAGGAGGAACCGATCTTGATCACCAGTCGGCGCCCGGTGGCCACCTGCTGACGGACCTCGTCCTCGGTCAGCACGCCATCAAAATCAGGGCTCACCACTACCGCTCGCCGTCCTCATCGAAGTCATGGGAGAGTTCATCGGCAAGCACCTTGCCGTGAAGCTCGCGCCAGTCGGCCTCCCGGTCGTCACCCATCAACTCGTCGCGCGCAGCATGGTAGGCGGCGTCCAGCTCGCGGCGTCGCTGCACCGACGGACGCACCTCGTCGAGTCGTTGGTCCTCGCCGCGGCGCGAGAGCAGTTCTGCACCGGTATCGAGTTGCGGAGCGAAATCGAAGACAACCGGATGCTCTCCGACGCCGATCGCCACGGCATCGCCCGGCTCGGCACCCATGGCCAGCAGCCCGTCCTCGACACCCAGTCGATTCAGCCGGTCGGCGAGGTAACCAACGGCCTCGGCATTACCGAAGTCGGTCTGCCGAACCCAGCGTTCGGGCTTGTTGCCCTTCACTCGCCAGACGAATCCGCCCTCCCCGTCACCTTGCCGCTTGATGGTGAACTCGGGCCCCTTCGAGGCCACCGGCTCGGGATGGATCACGATCCGCCGTGCTGGAGCCGCCGCGATCACGGCGCGACGCTCGCGGACGATCTCGGCCATCGCGAAGGTCAGTTTGGTGAGTCCCTCGCCGGTCATCGTGGAGATCGGGAAGACCTGGTAACCGGCGGCCTCAATGTCAGGAGCGACGATCTCGGCCATGTCGCGGGCGTCGGGCACGTCGATCTTGTTCAACGCCACCAGCCGCGGCCGGTCCTCGAGACCGCCGTGTTCGGCGAGTTCGTTCTCGATGATGCGCAGGTCCGCGAGCGGCTCGCGTCCTGGCTCCCAGGTGGCGCAGTCGATGACATGGACGATGGCCTGGCAGCGCTCGATGTGACGAAGAAAATCGTGGCCGAGACCGCGTCCCTCGCTGGCGCCCTCGATGAGACCGGGCACATCAGCGACGGTGAACGTGGTCTCGCCGGCCACCACGACGCCCAGGTTCGGGATCAACGTGGTGAAGGGGTAGTCGGCGATCTTGGGCTTGGCTGCCGAGATCGCCGCGATCAGGCTTGACTTGCCGGCGCTCGGATAGCCGACCAGGCCGATGTCGGCCAGCACCTTGAGTTCGAGATCGATGATGCGCTCATCGCCGTCTTCTCCCAGCAGCGCGAAGCCCGGGGCCTTGCGGGCAGCCGATGCGAGCGCGGCATTGCCGAGGCCACCCTTGCCGCCGGACGCGACGACTACCTCGTCCACCTCGCCGAGATCGGCCAGCACGCGTCCAGTGCGCTCATCGGTGACGATGGTGCCCTGCGGCACCGCCAATATGATGTCTTCACCGCTGGCGCCGTTTCGGTGCGCGCCCATGCCGGGCTGGCCGTTCTGTGCCTTGCGCACCGACTGCCGGTGGTAGTCGACCAGAGTCGTCAGGCCGGGGTCCGCGCGCAAGATCACCGATCCGCCGCTGCCGCCGTTGCCACCATCGGGGCCACCGAGCGGCTTGAACTTCTCGCGGTGCACCGACGCGCATCCATGGCCCCCATTGCCGGCGCTGACAGTGAGCCGAGCGCGGTCAACGAATGATGGAATCGCCATGAAGTGTGCTTTCTGAGCGTGCATACCAGCAGCGGATGCAGGCTGGCAGCGCCCGTCCGGGCGCGTCTGCCCAGTCTACTAGCTAGACCGCATCAGGCAGCGGCAACGATTCGGCCTCCGGACGCTGCCGCACCGCCGGATGCATCCAGACGAAGCACACCACCAAGCCCATGACGACCGCCCCGATGACCACCGGCAGCACATGACCGATGCCATAGGTGACGGTGCCAATGGTGGGAGCCAGCACGAAGGTGAGCCCATTGTTCATGCCGAGCGTCCCCGCCAGGCCACCTTGCTCCCGGCGTTTCATCAGCAAGGACGGACCTGCGGTATATCCCGGGGTCGCTATGCCCAGCCCGAATCCGATCACGAAGATCGACGTCACGAAGACGACCGCACCCGCGTTCGGGATCAGCATCACGAAGCCCACCAACGCGACAGCACTCCCGATCCGCAAGAGCTTGAACGGAGCCCAGCCCGAGCGCGGCACGATCAGCGCCTGCGCCACGATCTGCCCGATTCCGGCGGCGAGCAGCGTGCCGCCGGTCGCGAGCCCCGTTGCCTCCGCACCCAGACCGAAGCGATCCTGCACCATGAACCCGGTGATGACCTGAATGAAGCCGAGCGAAGTGAACATGCCGAAGCCGGCCACCAGAAACGGCCAGACACGCGGGTCACGCGGACTCACCCATGGCGCCTTCTCAACCGCGACGCCCACCGGCTCGGGTCGAAGTCTCGATACGACGACCAGGCCGATCACCAACAACACCGGGACGAAGGCGAGCGACACCAACAATCCAAAGGCCGCCAACGCCCCGCCGAGCCCGGCCCCGAAGACCATCGCCATGCCCTGCGCGGCGCCCAGCCCGGCCATACCCTTGACCCGTTCGTGCTCGGTGCCGGTGACCTTGGCAATGTAGGTCTGCGCGGTGGGCGCCACTGCCGCCATCGAAGCACCGAAAGCCAGCCCGCGTATCGCGAGAACCAGCACGAAGACCAGTCCAGTGCCCAACAACCCTGTCGTCCCGGCCCACGCCGTGGCCACGAATGCCACCATCGCCGTGCCCGCCAAGGCCACCGCCTGACCGAGCACTCTTCTCGCGCCATGCGACTGAGCGTGGCGTCCCCACGACTGGCTGGTGAGCACCACCATGATTGCCGCCACGCTGATGGTCAGCCCGAGCTGCCACTCCGCCAACCCCAATTCGCGGGCGAGCGGCGACAGCACCGGGCTCAGCATCATCTGCGACATGTAAACCAAGAAGACCACCACGGTGACGGCCTTCACCTGCGGTCGCATGCCTTGCGGACGCACGCCTCCCGCCGGCGCCTGGGCTCCCGCGTCGGCCGGCACGCCATCGGTCAACAGTGCATCGTCTGCCCCGGTCACTTTGCGAGCGTCCATCCCCGCGCCCGGGTCTGAGCCTGCCACATCGCGGCGTAGCGTCCGCCTGCAACCAGCAGCGATTCGTGGTCGCCTACTTCGGTGATGTGCCCCTCCTCGAGGACGACGATCTGATCGGCCGCGACCACCGTCGACAGCCGGTGCGCGATGACGACGACGGTCTTGTCCTTCACCAGCCGGTCGATGGCCTCTTGCACCATGACCTCCGATTCGGTGTCGAGTGCCGAGGTCGGTTCGTCCAGCAGCACGATCGGTGCGTCCTTCAACAGCGCCCGTGCGATCGCGACCCGCTGCCGTTCGCCTCCCGACAGCTGGTTGCCGATCTCCCCCACCCGGGTATGAACCCCGTTCGGAAGCCGGGCGATCAGATCGCCGCAGTTGGCCAGCTCCAAGGCGTCCAGTACCTCCTGCTCGGACGCGGCCGGATTGGCCATCGCCACGTTCTCCAGAATGGTCGCGTCGAACAGGTGCACATCTTGGAAGACGACCGCAATCTGACGCATCAGCTCGCGTTCTTCGACATCGCGGATGTCGGTGCCACCTATCAGCACACGTCCTGTCTGCGGGTCGGCGAACCGCATGATCATCCGCGTCATGGTGGTCTTTCCACCGCCGGATGGCCCGACAAATGCCGTCAGCGAGCCTGCACGAAGCTTCAGATCGATCTCGCTCAAGGCCGGTACATCGGATCCCCGATAGCTGAAGGTGAGGTTCTCGAACTCGACATCGTGGCCGGTGATCGATGCCTGCTGATCGGGCACCGACAGCGGCTTGATCTGCAAGACCTCGTCGATGCGCTCCATCGCCGCCTCGGCGGCTTCGAAGACCGCTGTCAGCGAGGCCGCCCTGGCGATCGGTTCAGCCAATCCAGCTGCCGCCACCACCACGGCCGCCGCGGACACCGGGGTCAGCTGGGCACCGAGAACCAGAGATGCACCGACCGCCACCACGCCGGCCACCGCAAGGTTCGCACCAACGGCGGCGCCGGTGAGCGAGAACGTCACCTCATCTATCGAGGCACGAAGCGCTTTGCCCTGATTCGCCATCGCGTCGACCAGCCGCTCCGAGCGCTCACCGATCTGCCCCGCTGCCTTGAGCACCGGCAGTCCTTGAACATATTCGACGATCCGGTTCGCCGTCTCCGCATCGGCCGCGCCCACGACGCGCTGGCTGGATCCAATCACCGAGTTCTGTTTGACGAGCGCGAACGCCGTGATTGCGGCGCCGATCAGGGCTCCGAAGATCAACCGCCAGTCGATCACCACCAAGGCGGCGATGAACCCGATCGGAATCACCACCAGCCGCACGAAGCTGGACGCGACGGTGCTGGTCGACATCATCGCCGTCGTCACGTCTTGGTTGAGCACCGTCGTCACACCGCCGGATCGGTGTCTGGCCAGTTCCTCGGCCGGGATCTTGCGCAGTTGCTCGCCTATCCGCAACCGCATGTCCTGCATCACGTCGCCGAAGTAGTCGTAGGCGAAGCCCAGCTCGCCGCGCCTGGCAAAGCTCTCCAGGACGAGCAGGGCCGCGAGCACTGCCAGCAGAACGCCCGCACGTTGATTGTCCTGATTCAACAGCGCCACCACGAAAGGCAGCAGCACGATCAGTGCGGCGCCGTTGAGCAGCGCGCCGACGATCGTCATGCGGACGGTGCGGCTCCACTGAGGCCGGAACGGGCCGGCCGCGGTGCCCATGAGTTCGATGATGCGTCTCATGCTTGCTGCTCCTTCATCGTCCGGGCCCGCCGCAATCCCCAGCCTTGAGCGGCCAGATGACGTTCCCACAGCATCGCGTAGCGTCCGGAGGCCGTGACCAGTTGCCGATGCGTTCCGGTCTCGGCGATGCGGCCGTGGTCGAGTACCACGATCTGGTCGGCGTCCACGATGGTGCTCAACCGGTGGGCCACGATGATGACCGTTCGTCCCCTGGTCAACTCGGCGATTGCATCCTGGATGGCGGCCTCATTCTCGGGATCGGCGAAGGCCGTCGCTTCGTCCAAGATCACGATCTGGGCGTCCGACAGCAAGGCACGTGCGATGGTGACCCGCTGGCGCTGGCCACCCGAAAGGCTCGTGCCACGCTCGTCGACCATCGTGGCATACCCCTTGGGTAGCGCCGTGATCTCATCGTGGATTTGGGCCGCTCGGCAAGCTTGCTCGATTTGTTCATCGGTGGCGTCGGGAACCCCCAATGTGAGGTTCTCCCGAATGCTCGCGTGCAGCAGGAATGGGTCTTGAAAGACCAACGCGATGTGACGAAGCAGGTCCTCGGACGCGATCTGCCGAACGTCCACACCACCGACGCTGACCGTGCCCGAGTCGACATCGAAGAAGCGCGGCACCAGCCTTGCCACAGTCGATTTGCCCGATCCGGACGATCCCACCAGGGCGCAGGTGGATCCGCTGGGAATGTCGATGGAGATATCGACCAGGGCGGGCTCGCGATCACTGACGTAAGAAAAGGTGACGTGATCGAAGCGGATGCCTCCGTTCTTCGGACGCCGCGCGGCCTCGGGTTCGGGAAGCTCTGGTAGTTCCAGAACTTCACTGATGCGTACCGCAGCCGCCAACGACTTGTTGACGTAATCGGTCATGAACATCAGCGGCTGGAAGGAGTCGACCGGCATCGCGGCGAGCAGCAGCACAATGACCACGGTCATCGGATCAATCCAGCCGAGTGCGGCCATCAGGTAGCCGCCGGCCGCCACCAGTACGGTCACCGGCATCGGCGCGATGAGCAAGTTGCTCGCGGTTGATGCGGCCTTCGTCCGGTCATTCCAGGCATTCAGTCTCACTGTGAACGAACGGACGCGCTCGGCGTAGCGCGTGAATGACTCGGATCCGCCGTCGAAGGTACGAACCTCTTGCATGCCCTGCACATACTCGACGCTGGACGCATCAATTGCCTCCAGCGCCTTGTTGTAGGCCTCGCTCTCCTGACGGTAGTCCTTCATCGACAGCGACATGACGACGACGAGGATCGGCAAGATGAGCAGCACGACCAGCAGCAACCGCCATTCGATCACGCCGATGGCGATCAGGGAGAAGGCAAGTCCACCAAAGCCTGCACCGATCATGGACGGCGAGTCTGCGATCGCCGCGTGCATGCCTCGCACATCACCTTGGACGATCTTCTTCACCCCACCGGCACCGATGTTCTGGACGGTTCCCAGCGGCAGTTTCCCCAGATGGGCGGTGATGGCGCGGCGCATCATCGACTCGTGGTCGAAGGCCGCCTGATGTGAGACGACACTGCCCAGCGCGGTGCCTGCCGCCGATCCGATCATGGCGGCAATCACGCCTGCAACCCATCCGGTGACCGCGCCCGCGGTTGTTCCTGCGATGAGGTCCTTTACCAACAGCCCGGATAGCACCAGAGCCGCCACCCGTAGACCGGCACCCAACGCGCCGAGTAGCACGGATGCGATCAGCCGGCCTCGCACCGGGGCGATGATTGCCAAGAGCGCCTGACGGGGGTCGCGGTCGCTCGCGGGAGAGCGGAGATCCTCAGCGGCCTCCGGCGGAGCCAGGGCCTGAGCATCACCAATCGTTGTCATCACTTTCCCTCATTCTCGTCGGATGAGCCGCGCGTGCCTCACTCGCATGCTCGGCGCGCCGCGTCTCAACCCTGCGTTGATCTGGGAAGAACAAATCCTTCGTTCTGCCTTCGGCCTTCCCTTGGGGTAACAGCGTACACATAAGCAACGCGTTTGTTAACAAAAGGGCACGGCGGAGCTCGCCGACGCGGGAATCAGGGCAGCAGGGCGTCCAACAGCAGATCGAGATTGGCCTCGAAATCGTCCTGCACCTTGCGTCGGCCTTTGAAACTCTTCAGCGGGGCAAGCGCAGGCAGCTCGTCCGGATCGGTCGCCCGAAAGACCTCTTGCGCCTGGGTGGTGCCCCGGGTATGGGTCATCATCGACTCACCGATCAGGTACTCGAACAGCAACTGCCACGCCTTCAGGGCCGCCTCGGGCTGCAACCCGGAGCGGGCCAAGGCATCGAAGATCTGGTTCATCAACGGCATGATGTGAACACTGGCCAGCCCGTCCACGGTGAGTAGCTGCACCACCCAGTCATGGCGCTGAAAGGCGCTGTGCAGCCCGGCCAGAATCTCACGCAATTCAGCCCTCGGCTCGCCACTGCCAGGCCGCTCGATCGCCAGCGCCACCACATCGAGCATTGCGATCAACAGATCCCGGCGATCGCCCACATGCCGGTACAAAGACATCGGGGCAACACCCAACTCATCGGCCACCCGACGCATCGACAAGGATGCAATCCCCTCGGACTCCACCACGCGAAGCGAGGCGTCAACAATGGCATCCTTCGTCAACGGGAGGCGATGTTGGCCTGGCTGGGACGTTTGCATTTCCCCATCATGCCGCGGTGGACCGGACCACCCGACCCCCGGTGGCTAAGGGTAGGCATCATATGGTAAGCCTTACCTAACGTACACCGTTACCCATTTGAGCGATTGGAACTCTTGATGGCAACAACTCTGCGGAAAATTGCCGCAGCGGGCACGGCGCTGGCGCTTCTCGGACTCACCGCCTGCAGTTCGTCGTCCGCCGACTCCGAAGACGTCGCAGGCTCAGCC
>NZ_JAVTWX010000085.1:0-10642 GCF_032229645.1 Brooklawnia sp. | reverse complement strand
ACTCACCGCCTGCAGTTCGTCGTCCGCCGACTCCGAAGACGTCGCAGGCTCAGCCTCATCGGCGCAGGGTGGCACCGTCCGCGTCGGCATCATGGGTGCCCCCGGCGACCCTCTCGATGTGACCATGGCGTCGTCCTTCTTCAGCTATGGAGTCTCCCTCAACCTCTTCGACTCGCTCGTGGTGATGTCTCAGGGCCAAACCGAGCTGGTGTTGGCCGAATCGATCACCCCCAACGAGGACGCCACCGAGTGGACCATCGCGATTCACGATGACGTAAAATTCACCGATGGCTCTGATGTAACCGCCGATGACGTGCTGGCCTCGCTGAAGTATCTTGCGGTCGCGCCGAACTACGGATCGATGTTCGCCGACTTCGACTTCGACAATGCGTCCAGTGACGGCGATCTCACCGTTAAGTTGCCCATGGCTAAGCCGCGGGCAGACCTGGTCGAATCGATCTTGGCGCAGATCAGCATTGTCTTTCCCGAGGGCATGACAGATTTCACCAAAGCAATCGGTTCGGGACCGTTCAAGCTGGAATCCTACGATCCCGATACCGGCGTGGTCCTGGCACGCAATGATGACTACTGGGGTGGCGCCCCGGCACTCGAACGACTCGAGTTCTTGCCGATCGCGGACGCCACTGCACGTCTGACCGCTGTCGCGTCCGACCAGCTCGACTACGCCATGGGTGTCACTGCAACCGGAGCCCAGACCATTCAGAAAGGCTCCGGGGTCGTCGTCCAAGATCCCGGCCCGGCCGAATCGAATGCGTTCACCTTCATGCTGAACCCCAACAAGGCACCCTTCAATGATCCTGAGGTGCGGGACGCCTTCCGGCTGGCCGTCGACCGGCAGGCGTTGGTGGATGTCGTCTTCCGGGGCCGTGGCACCGTGGGCAATGACATCGTCGGCAAGGGCATGGTCGGATACGACGATTCGATCGAACAACGGCAACGCGATATCGACAAGGCCACCGAAGTCTTCAAGGCCAAAGGTGTTACCTCGATCTCGGTGCTGGCCTCCGAGATGACGCCAGGTATCACCGATGCGGCGAAGCTGCTGGCCCAGCAGCTGCAAGAAGCAGGGGTCGACGTCACCGTCACCGAGGTCGATCCGACCGCACTGTTCGCAGACCTGAGCACGATCCCCGCCAACGATGTCTTCTCGTTCTACGCCATCAATCGCCCCATCGCCGCGCACATTCCGATGTTCAGCGTCGATGGTGCCCCTGGAAACTACATGGGCGGCACCAACTCGGAACTCACCGAGGTCATCACCGCATCGCAGGCAACCAGTGACGAGGCGGAGCGCACGCGACTGCTCGACAAGGCTCAGGAGATCCTCTGGACGTCGGGTCCGGATACCGTCTGGGGCTTCCAACCGGTTCTGTCGGCTCATGACGAGAAGCTGAGTGGCGTGGAGATCATTCAGTCGGTACCGGTCTTCACCCACGCCAGTTACCAGGCATGACGGTGACCAGTGCCGGGGCTTGTCTCTCAGCGGGAATCTGCGGTGACTCCTGAGTACCGCCCGGCTTGGCGCAACATTCGCTCGGGAATGAGATGGCTGGTCGTCACCCTGGCATGGATCGCGGCCAGCCTCACGCTGATCTTCGTGGTCTTGGATCTGCTGCCCGGCGATGCTGCGAACCTGCGGCTGGGGTTGGATGCCACTGCCGAAGAACTCGCCGCGCTCCGCGCCCACTATGGCTTGGATCGCCCGCTGACGACTCGCCTGCTGGAATGGTTCACCGGGTTGCTGTCTGGTGACCTGGGCACCACTTTGGTCACCGGTGTGCCGGTTGTCACGGTGATCGGAGGTGCACTTGGACGCACGGCGGTACTTGCCGGACTATCGGTGATCGGCATCCTGCTGCTCGGCTGGGGTGGGGGGATCGCGGCCGGTATGCGGCCCGGCGGCCGAGTCGATCGCATTCTCAGCTCTACCGCGCTCGCCGCCCTGTGCACCCCCGAATTCGTGGTCGCGACCGTGCTGGTGCTCGTTCTTGCCACTGGCCTGGGGTGGCTGCCTGCGGTTTCTCTGGTGCCCGCCGGTGGTGGAATCTTCGACCGTCCACAGATCCTGGTTCTCCCAGTTCTCACGATCTGGGTCGTCGGCAGCGCCACCCTGGTGCGTCTGGTGCGTCCGGTCATCGCCCGGCAGGCTGCTTCCCCTCATGTTGAAGCCGCACACTTGGCCGGTCTGAGCCCGGTTCGTGTCCTGTGGCGGCACCTCTTGCCGGGAGCTCTCGCCCCCGCCGCCCAGGCCAGCGCCATGCTGGTGCCCTACCTTGTCGGCGGCACGATCATCGTGGAGCGTGCCTTCGCTTTTCCCGGACTCGGCAGCGTCATGGTTCAGGCAGTCAGCAACCGTGAACCCGGACTGCTGATGGCCTGTTCACTGATCGTCGTCGGTGTCACCGTGGTCGCCTATCGGCTGGCAGACCTGTCCACGACCGGGTCTGCGAAGACCGGACGACAGCGCGTGCCGACGCGTCCTCGCTTCGTGACCGACGGACCATCCCTCGCTGTTTCGGGGGCCAGGCAGTGAGCACCATCGGCGATCGCATGCTGCTCGGCTTCTTGGTCTTGATCGTCATCGCGACCGTCACCGGGCCGCTTCTCGTCGCGGACGCTGCCGCTACCGTTGGCGCCGGCTATTCCGCGGCATCCCCGGGGCTGCCCTTGGGCACCGATGGGCTCGGTCGAGACGTATGGACCCGCCTGTTGGCCGGAGGCTCGGGACTCCTATTGGTGGCACTCGTGTCCACCGTGGCCGCAGTGGTCATCGGAGTGGCCTTCGGGCTCGTATTGACGACGCGACGGCCGGCAGCCAAGGCGCTGGGGATCGTGCTGAATCTGCTGCTCGTCATTCCGTCGATGCTCACCATGATGGTGCTGGTCTTCGGCCTGGGCTCGGGGGTATCGACCATGGTGCTCATCATGGCTGTGGCCAGCGTCCCCTTTGTTGCCCGGTTCACCCGATCGATCGCGATTCCGGTGATCGCCTCGGAATACGTGCTGGCGGCCCGGGCCGGCGGGGACTCGTGGCCGGTGATATTCGTTCGCGAAGTGCTCCCCAACCTCGGCCCACCGATCCTTGCGGACGCCGGAGCACGCTTCATCGGCTCGCTCTATCTGGTGGCTGCAGCCGGCTTCCTCGGTTTCTCGCCGCTCGGCTCGGACAATGACTGGGCAACGATGGTCCAATCCGGACTTGAGGGGCTGACGCTCAATCCATGGGCCAGCCTTGCGCCCGCCCTGGCGATCGCCGGCATCACGATTCCGGCGAACCTGCTGGTCGACAGGGCGATGCGAAGGACTCTTCGATGATCGATTCCGAACTCGAATCAAGCAACAGCGGGCATGCACCGGTGATGACCCTCGCCGAGCGACGGGCGCGGGCCCAGCCCGCGCGTTTACCAAGCACCGCTGCACCCGCCACCGATCTCGGCTCAGTCATTCGAATTGAGGATCTATCCATCCAGACCGAAGCCGGATCCCCGATCCTCACCGATGTCAGCCTCGAGGTTGCTGCCGGGCAGACCCACGCACTCGTCGGTGAATCCGGTTCTGGCAAGACGACGCTTGCGCTCGCACTATTCGGACGCCTGCGGCCGGGTCTGGTGCACAGCGGCGGACGAGTTCAGGTCTGCGGTAGCGAACCGCTCGCCTTAACCGGGCCTCGGCTCCGCACACTTCGAAGGCAGCGTCTCGCCTGGCTCGGCCAGGACCCCGCACTAGCACTGACACCGCATCTGACCATCGGGGAGTTGCTTCGCGAGGTTTCGGCGACCGGCGGGCGCGACGAAGATCTTCTCGGAGTCGCGGCCCACCTGGGGCTCGGGTCGATCACCGATCTGCTGCAGCGAAGACCCCATCAGCTTTCCGGTGGGCAGCGCCGCAGGGCGGCGTTCGTCCGGGCACTGGCGTCGTCACCCGATGTGCTGGTTCTGGATGAGCCCACCAACGGCTTGGATCAGCAGGCGATCGGCCAGGTCGTGGAGATCGTGCGCGATCTGCGTTCCAGCCACCATCTGACGGTCCTCATCATCACCCACGACTTGACCGTGGCACGGCAGATGGCCGACCGGATCTCGTTCATGGCCGATGGCCGCATCGCCGAGACGATCACCACCGGAGAATTGGATGGCTCCGCGCAACCCCTGGTCCGCGAAGCCCTGCGCGCCGCGCAGCTACCCGCCTACCATCCGCCGCGGCTGGAGTCGTCCGAACAAGAACAGCCGGACGCCGGCTCGGTCCCCGCGCCGGGGGATGGTCCCGGTTCTGATGCGGCGCTGGCTGCCTGTGGGCTCCAGGTACTGACCCCTGCCGGGGATCCGGTGCTCGCCGATGTCGATCTCGTCTTGCAGCCCGGTGAGACAGTAGCGCTTCTCGGCCCGTCCGGCGCCGGCAAGACAACCCTGGTCCGGACTCTGATCGGCAGTCATCCGCCGCAGTCCGGCGAGCTTCGGCTGGGCGGTCGGCACGCGCCTTGGAGGCTGGACGACCGTTCTCCCGCGCAGCGGCGGGCTGTCCAGCTCATCGGCCAGGATCCCGCCGGGAGCCTGAACCCGGCGGTCAGCATCGGCCGCCAGCTTGATCGCGCCGTGGCGCGTGCTCGTCCCGAACTCGGACGACGGGCCTGCCGCGACGAGGTGCTGGCACTGCTGGATGCCGTGCAGCTGCCTCCATCCCATCTGCGTCATCTGCCCAAGATGCTGTCCGGCGGTCAGGCACAGCGGGTGGCAATCGCCCGGGCTCTGGCTCACCAGCCAAGCGTGCTGCTGTGCGATGAGGCCACCAGTTCGCTCGATCCGGCCATTCAGCGCTCAATCCTCGAGCTTCTGATGTCTCTTCGCGGCGCTCAGGGGTTAGCGCTGCTGGTCATCACCCACGATCTATCAGTCGCACATTTCTGCTCGACTCAGGTGCTCAGATTGTGTCAAGGAGGAGGACACGGCTGGGAGACCCGCTCCTGACGGGTCTGCGGGTTTGCCCGAGCCGGATGCAGTCGTCCGGTCTATCGAGACGGCCGATAACATGCCTCGATGCGACTCCCTCGCGCCGTAGAGTGAGAAAAGCTACGACAAACGAAGGAGTTCCGATGCTCAACGCTAGTCCGTACATCGTCTTTTCCGGCCAGGCCCGAGAGGCGCTTGAGTTCTATCAATCGATCCTCGGTGGCGAACTCAACATCGCGCCGCAGTCGCAATACAACCCTGACCCCGCAGTCGCAGATCTGGTGATGCACGGCCAACTGGATGTGCCCGGCTTCTCGCTGATGGCTGGTGACGACCCGAGCGGGAACACGGCGACGGGCTCCGGCAAGGTCACGATCACCTTGTGGGGCGATGATTTCGACGATGCTCGACGCATCTTCGACGCACTCAGCCAGGGCGGCACCGTCGGCATGGCCTTCGGCAAGCAGATGTGGGGCGACTACTACGGCGATGTGACTGACAAATACGGTGTCGCCTGGGCGGTCGATGTCACCGTGCCGGCCGAAACCTGAGTCGGCGCCCGAAGTGGTCACGGCCTACCATCCAGCCTGCAGATGAGAGAATGAGCAGGCAGGAGGCAGGCAGTCGTGGACATCACTTTGGGCACTATCGTTTTTCTCGCGCTGGCCGGAGTGCTCGCAGGACTGGTCGGATACCTCGCCGGGTTGATGTCGCTGATCAGCTATCCCGCACTGCTCGCGGTAGGGCTCTCACCGCTGACCGCCAACGTCACCAACACCCTGGGTGCGATCGGCGTGGGCGCCGGTGCGGCGGTTCGTGCCGGAGACCAGGTGATGGCTGCCGGACGCACGCGCGCCTGGCAGCAGTTCGGCATCTGTGCGCTCGGCGGCGGTACCGGCGCAGTTCTGCTGCTGGTCACCGGCGAGAGCGTCTTCGAGACGGTGGTTCCTTGGCTGATCGCCTTCGCGTCGCTGACATTGTTTGTGAGCCCGCGCTTGAGAAGAATATCGAACGGCACCGAACGCTGGCCCCTCTATCTTGGTGTGCTCTTCTTCGTCTGTCTCTATGGCGGCTACTTCGGCGCCGGGGCAGGCGTCCTCTACTTTGCCGTGGTCGTTCTGCTGACCAGCTACCCTTGGCCGCGCGCCGTGCTGATGAAGTCAGTGCTGCTGAGCATCTCGAATCTGATCGCCACGATCATCTTCATCATCTTCGCCCCCATCGACTGGGTTGCGGCGCTGATCTTGTTCATCGGAAACCTCATCGGCGGCAACATCGGCCCGCTCGTCCAGCGCTATCTTCCCGAGAAGCTCAGCCGCTGGGTGATCGCCCTCGGCGGCCTCTACCTTGCGTGGTCATTGCGGAGCTGACAGGCATCTCGCCCGGGTGATTCCGACGGCCACTAGACTGCAGTGACCCGATCACGCCCGATGAGGAGCAGCATGCCTGAGGTATTGGCGTACGCCACAGATGACCACAACGCCCAGTTCTACCGGACGACGATCTCCCGGCGTGAGCCCGGGCCTACCGAGATCTACTTCGAGATCAAGTACGCCGGGATCTGTCATTCCGATATCCACACCGCCCGCGCCGAGTGGGGTCCGGCCATCTACCCGCTGGTCCCGGGACACGAGATCGTCGGGATCGTCGCCAAGATCGGCGATCAGGTCACGAAGTTCAAGGTCGGCGACAAGGTCGGGATCGGCTGCTTCGTCGATTCGTGCGGCGAATGCGAACAGTGCAAGGCCGGACACGAGCAGTTCTGCACCACCACGCCCCGCACAATCTGGACCTACAACTCGATCGGACGCGATGGCCGGCCGACCTACGGCGGATACTCGCAGGCGATCACTGTGGAACAGGATTACGCCATCCGGATTCCCGAGGAGATCGCGTTCGAGAAGGCCGCTCCGCTGCTTTGCGCCGGTGTGACGCTCTACTCGCCGCTGAAGCGATGGGGTGCCGGACCGGGCAAGAAGGTGGCCATCATCGGCATGGGTGGGCTCGGCCATGTCGGCGTCCAGATCGCTGCGAAGATGGGCGCCGAGGTCGTGGTGATCAGCCAGACCATGAGCAAGAAGGACGACGGGCTACGCTTCGGTGCCAGTGACTACTTTGCCAACAGCGAGCCCGAGCGCATCAAGGAACTGCGCGGCACCCTCGACCTGATGGTCTCCACGGTGGCGGCGGTTGCCGATCTGGACGCCATGTTGAGGCTGCTGAAGCCCGGCGGCGTACTGGTGGATGTCGGTCTGCCAGAGCACGCGAGCACGCTGAGGCTGTCGAGCCTGACCACCGGCAACAAGGTGCTGGCCGGCTCCCAGATCGGCGGTATTCCGGAGACCCAGGAGGTCCTCGACTTCTGCGCGACACACGGCGTGGCGCCGCAGGTGGAGATCATCTCCGGTGATCAGATCACGGATGCCTACGACAAGGTCGTGCACTCCAAGGTCCGCTACCGCTACGTGATCGATACCTCGACCTTCTGAGGTGAGCTTGTCGGCCGTTCACGGCCCGGACCACAGCGACTGCCGAAAACCGCAACGGCTGCCCAAATGCCCCGGCCCGGACATAGGGACTGCCGGAAGTCACAACAGCTGCCCAAATGCCCCGGCCCGGACACAGCGACTGCCGGAAGTCACAACAGCTGTCCAAATGCCCCGGCCCCGACACAGCGACTGCCGAAAACCGCGACGGCTAGCGGATATTCGGCAGCCTCTGCAATTCGCGGCAGCTGATCGCGAACACCACGTACAAATCGGTAGCGGCTGCGACTATCGGCAGCGGCAGACGACGCGAAGCAAACCACTAGCCAGTCATGACACGGGAGGGGCCGGACACAATTGCGTCCGACCCCTCCCGTGTCATGACTGTTAGTTACAACCGTCTAGGCCTGTTAGTTACAACCGTCTATGACCGTTATCTACAGCGCCTTGGTAGCGAGCCCTCAGGCCTCGCTCGGTTCGATGTTGATGACCCGGCGTCCACGACGGCTGCCGAACTGCACCTTGCCAGCGACCAGTGCGAAGAGAGTGTCGTCGCCGCCCCGGCCGACGCCTTCGCCCGGATGGAAGTGGGTGCCACGCTGACGGACGATGATCTCGCCTGCATTGACCTGCTCACCGCCGTAGCGCTTCACGCCGAGACGCTGAGCGTTGGAATCACGACCGTTGCGCGAGCTGGACGCGCCTTTCTTGTGTGCCATCTCTGCCTACCTCAGCCTTCGATTCCGGTGACCTTGACCTGGGTGTACTTCTGACGGTGCCCCTGGCGCTTCTTGTAACCGGTCTTGTTCTTGAACTTCAAAATGCGGATCTTCGGGCCCTTGACCTCGCCGATCACCTCTGCGGTGACCGAAGCCTTGCCCAAAACACCGGCATCTGTGGTGATGTCGTCGCCGTCAACCAGCATCAGCGGCTGTAGGGAGATGCTGCTACCGGCCTCGTCTGAAACTCGGTCGATCTCGACGATGTCACCTACGGCCACCTTGTGCTGGCGGCCGCCACTGCGCACGATCGCGTACACGCCTGACTCACTCTCGCTCGTCCGCCCCCCGACTTGCGGGAACGGGACTCCTTCTTCTGACTTTGAAACGTCTCGCCGCCATCACTGACTGCCATGACGCCCAACGCTCTACGGCGGTCCAGCCGGAATATCCCGACCGAGGACGCACCGAAGATCTATGTTATGTCGTGTCCCACCGGCCGGTCAAACCGTCTGGTTCTGGTTGACATCGTCCGAATCGTATGCCTGTGCTGCGGCCAGCAACTCCCCGGCAGGCTTGTCGCCCGGTAGTAGCTCGGCCTGCCGTGCCGCGCCGGGCTCGGAGCCCGCCGGTTGGTCGGTATGATGCCGCGAAGCCGCCGCCGCAAGCCTGGAGGCAGCCTGCTTGGCCTCTTCGGATGGCTGCACTTGATTGGCCTTGGCCGCTGCGGGGGCTTCCTCGACCTTCGGCTTGGCCTTGGAGCGCCGGTTGTTGCGACCACCGGTGTTTGAGGACGACTTGCCGCCGTGCCGCTCACCGCCATCTGCCGGGGCTTGTGAATCGACGGGCTCCTCGTGGCGGATGTACCCGCGTCCGCCACACTGGTCGCACTCGTCGGTGAAAGCCTCCGCCAAGCCGGTGCCGATGCGCTTGCGGGTCATCTGCACCAGACCGAGGCTGGTGACCTCGCTCACCTGATGACGCGTGCGGTCGCGTCCCAGGCATTCGACCAGTCGGCGCAGCAGCAACTCGCGGTTGCTTGGCAACACCATGTCGATGAAGTCGACCACGATGATGCCGCCCAGGTCGCGCAGTCGCAGCTGCCGGACGACTTCCTCGGCCGCCTCCAGATTGTTGCGCGTGACTGTCTCTTCGAGGTTGCCGCCCGATCCGGTGAATTTGCCGGTGTTGACGTCGATGACCGTCATCGCCTCGGTGCGGTCGATGATCAGCGAGCCGCCCGAGGGCAGGAACACCTTGCGCTCCAGCGCCTTGGCGATCTGCTCGTCGAGCCGGTGCGCGGCGAACAGGTCGCCGGACTCGGACCGATCCCAGTGCACCAGCCGCTCCTTCAGGTGCGGAGCGACATGGCTGACGTAGGCGTCGACGGTGTCCCAGGCGTCCTCGCCCTTGCCGTTGCCGTCCACGATCAGCTGGCCGAAGTCCTCGGTGAACAGGTCCCGGACGATCCGCACGGTCAGGTCGGGCTCGGCGTACAGCTGGGTCGGCGATTTGCCGGCCTTGACCTTCTTCTCGATGACCTCCCACTGTGCCTTCAGCCGGTTGACGTCGCGGACCAGCTCGTCCTCGGACGCGCCCTCGGCGGCCGTCCGGACGATCACCGAGGCGCGGTCGCCGACCAGCTCGTCGAGGATGCCCTTCAGCCGGGCCCGCTCGCCCTCGGGCAGCTTGCGGGAGATGCCGGACAACTGACCGCTCGGCGAGTAGACCACGTAGCGGCCCGGGATGGAGACGTGTGCGGTGAGCCTGGCGCCCTTGGCGCCGACCGGGTCCTTGCTGACCTGGACCAGCACGCTCTGCCCGGACTTGAACACCTTTTCCATCTTGCGGTCGCCGCCGGTGACGCCGAAGGCGTCCCAGTCCACCTCGCCGGCGTACAACACGGCGTTGCGGCCGCGTCCGATGTCGATGAAGGCGGCCTCCATCGAGGGCAGCACGTTCTGCACCTTGCCGAGGTACACGTTGCCGATCATCGACGTCGCGGACGCCCGGTCGACGTAGTGCTCGACCAGGACGCCGTCCTCGAGCACCGCGATCTGGGCGTAGTCGTCGGCCTGCCGGACCAACATGGTGCGGTCCACCGCTTCCCGGCGGGCCAGGAACTCGGCCTCGGAAAGGATCGGTGCCCGGCGGCGTCCGGCGGCCCGGCCCTCGCGACGGCGTTGCCGTTTGGCCTCCATCCGGGTCGAGCCGTCGATCCCGGTCACCTCGTCGTTGCCCTTCGAACGGCGCGGCTGGCGGACCCGTACCACCACGTCGGTGGGATCGTCATCGGAGCCGGTGGTGTCCTCGCCGCGGCGCCGGCGGCGCCGACGCCGACGGGTCGAGGTGCCGCCCTCGACGATCTCGATCGCCGCGTCGGACTCGGTGTCGGACGCCTCGGCGGCGTCCTCAGCCTCGCCGTCCACCGCGGCCTCAGCCTCGGCGGTGTCGTTGTCGTCCTCGTCGG
>NZ_JAVTWX010000084.1:0-7963 GCF_032229645.1 Brooklawnia sp. | reverse complement strand
CGGTAGCTGCTGTGGGGGATCCGGACGGATCGGTAGCCGCTGCTGTTTTCGGTAGCTGCCGTGGGGCGGTCCGGATGAGTCAACCGGGCAGCGCAGCAAATGGACTGGCCCCTGATGGACCAGTCCGTAACGCGGGAAACCCGCCGGTCAACTGTTGCGCAGGCGAGCACGGGAAGCACGGCGCTTCATGGCGCGGCGTTCGTCTTCCGACATGCCACCCCAGACCCCGTGATCCTGACCGGCCTCCAGCGCCCAGCGCAGGCACTCCTCGCGAGCTTCGCAGCGTCGGCAAACCATCTTCGCCTCCTCGACCTGAGCCAAGGCTGGCCCGGTGTTGCCGATGGGGAAGAAAAGCTCCGGATCTTCAGTCAGACAAGCTGCGCGATGGCGCCAGTCCATGTGTTGGGACTCCTATTCGATCTATGGTGTAAACCGTCAGCCAGTCAACCTTGCCATGAACAGGCTGGCCGCGGTAGGGGGTAGAGCGGTTTTTCCTCGATTTGTTGCCCCTTGCAAGATGATCGCGGACCGATCAATCGTCGCCCAACGCTGCGGACAGCAGCTTCTCCTCCTCTGACTTGTGCACAGCGGACGACCCGGTCGACGCAGCAGCAGCCATCGGACGAGCGAACGGTCGCATCGCGAATGTGTGTCCGAGTTCCTCGCTCATCGCCGGTACGAAGTGCAACTCCAAGAACTCCCACGGTCCCTGGTTGGAGGGCTCGTCCTGTACCCAGCGGATGTCGTCGACGTGCGGGTAGCGGGCTAGCTCGGCGGCCAGCTGGGTGGTGACCAGTGGGAAGAGTCGCTCCATGGTGATGATCGCGACCTTCGCATTCAGGCCCATCTTCTCGCGCTGCTGAACCAGATCCCAGCGGATCTTGCCCGAGCAGATCAGGATGCGCTCGACAGCCGCAGGATCGGTGATCGTCGGGTCGGACAACACGGGACGCCAAGAGCCGCTGGTGAACTCGTCGGGCGCAGAGACCGCGAGCTTGTTACGCAGCATCGATTTCGGTGTTGCGACGATCAAGGGGCGATGCCAGTTGACCTGCGCATGCTGACGCAACAGATGGAAGTAGCTGGCCGGCGTCGTCGGCTGACACACGGCCATATTGTCACCTGCACACATCTGCAGGAAACGCTCGATGCGCGCGCTCGAATGGTCGGGGCCGGCTCCCTCATAGCCGTGCGGGAGAAGGAGCACGACGCCCGATTTCTGCTTCCATTTGGCGAAGCCGGACGCAATGAACTCGTCCAAGATGATCTGACCGCCGTTGGAGAAGTCACCGTACTGGGCCTCCCAACAGACCAGTGCTTCCGGAGCGGCCACTGAGTAGCCGTACTCGAAGCCGATGGACGCATACTCGCTGAGCAGCGAATCGTAGATCTCGAACGGCGCCTGATCGGCCGACAGATGCTTCAGCGGCACCCATGCCTCATTCGTCAAACGATCCACGATCGCGCCGAATCGCTGACTGAAGGTGCCGCGTCGGGTGTCCTGCCCGACCAGACGTACCGGGTAGCCCTGCATCAGCAGCGTGCCGAAACCCAGCAGTTCGCCTGTCGCCCAATCGATCGGGCCGTCTTTGATCGCCTTGACGCGACGCGCCAGCTGGGGAGCGAGCTTGGGATGTACATGGAAGCCGTCGGGCAGATTGCTGTAGACCGAGGCGACCGCAGCGATCTGCTCTTCAGTGGCGGCGGTACCGATCTTCATGCTCCGCTTGACCGGGTAGCTCGGTGTCAGGCGGTAGTCGTTGTCCTCCGGGGGCACTTCGGGGTCGCGGACCATGCTGAAGACCTCTTCGAGGCGGTCGCGGAACTTGTTCACGGCCTGCTCGGCGTCCGCCATTGAGATGTCGCCACGGCCGATCAGTTGCTCGGTGTACAGCTTGCGCACCGGACGCTTCTTCTCGATCAGGTTGTAGGTGAGTGGCTGGGTGAAGCTGGGCTCGTCGCCCTCGTTGTGGCCGCGGCGGCGATAGCAGAGCATGTCGATGACGACATCCTTGCCGAATCGCTGCCGGTACTCGAAGGCGAGCTGGGCAGATAGCGCGCAGGAATCCGGATCATCGCCGTTGACATGGATGATCGGTGCCTGGATGGCTTTGGCGACATCGGTGCAATAGACCGAACTGCGGCTGTCCGCGGGGCCGGTGGTGAAGCCGACCTGGTTGTTGACCACCAGATGGATCGTGCCGCCGTTGCGGTAGGGGCGCAGTTGGCTCATCTGCAGCGTCTCGTAGACCACACCTTGGCCGGCGAAGGACGCATCGCCGTGAGCCAGTACGGGTAGCACGGGATGGGCACTTTGTTGCAGACCTTGATCGGTCAGCGTGAGCCGGTCGTTCTTGGCACGCGCGATGCCTTCCAGTACCGGATCGACCGCCTCCAGATGGGAGGGGTTGGCGGCGACCGATGTGCGCACGGTACGTCCGCTGGACGAGGTGTACTCGCCATCGGCGCCAAGGTGATACTTCACGTCGCCGCTGATGACTTCCTCGTCGGTGGCACGGTTGTCGAACTCGCGGAAGATCTGTGAATAGGCCTTGCCGACGATGTTGGTCAGCACGTTCAGCCGGCCGCGGTGCGGCATGCCGATGCAGACCTCGGCGATCTCCTCGTCGGCCGCGCGTTCGCAGATCTCGGCGAGGATGACGATCGCTGATTCGGCACCCTCGAGACTGAATCTGGTCTGGCCGACATACTTGGTCTGCAGGAAGGTCTCGAAGATCTCGGCCTCGCTGAGTTGGTCGAGAATGCGAAGATGCTCGGTGCGCGGACGAGGCTGATGCGGGGCCTCCAGGCGTTGCTGGAACCAGCGGCGCTGCTCGGGATCGTGAATGTGCATGTATTCGATGCCCATCGTATGGGCGTACGAGTCGCGCAGGGTGTCGAGGATCTGGCGCAGCGTGAGGAATCCCAGCTGCTCGCCGGCGAACCGGCCGACCGGGAACTCCCGGTCGAGATCCCACAGCGTCAGGCCATGCGTCTCGAGTTCGAGCTCTGGATGGCTGCGCATCGTGAATTCGAGCGGATCCACATCGGCCTGCAGATGCCCGAAGATGCGGTACGAGTTGACCAGCGAGACGACGCGCGCCTGCTTGCTGAGGTGATAGTTCCGGTTGATCGGAATATCGGCGGCCCACTTGACCGGGGGATAGGGGATGCGCAGCGCCTCGAAGATCTCCTCATAGAAGCCGTCGGCACCCAGCAGCAGGCGATGCATCTCGCGCAGGAATTCGCCGCTCTGAGCACCCTGAATGACCCGATGATCGTAGGTGGAAGTCAAGGTGGTGACCTTGCTGACCGCCATCTGCGTCAGGTTGACCTGACTGGTGCCCTCGAAGTCAGCGGCATATCCGATCGAGCCGACGCCCAGAATGAGGCCCTGGCCGGGCATCAACCGGGGCACCGACATGTTCGTGCCGATGCCGCCGGGGTTGGTCAGCGAAACCGTGGTGCCCGCGAAGTCGTCGACGACCAGCTTGTTCTCGCGCGCCTTGTGCACCAGTGTCTCGTAGGCGGCGTAGAACTGCGCGAAGTTCAGGTCCTCGCAAGCGCGGATATTGGGTACCAAGAGCTGTCGCTGATCGCCTTTGACGACATCGATGGCCACACCGAGATTGATGTCGCCGTGCTCGACCAGTACCGGCTTGCCATCCTGCTCGTCATAGGAGCAGTTCATGGCAGGCACGGCTTTGATGGCCTGCACCATCGCGAAACCGATGAGGTGGGTGAAGCTGACCTTGCCACCACGGCTGCGGCGCAGGAAGTTGTTGATGGTGGCGCGGTTCTCAACGACCAGCTTCATCGGTACGGTACGCACCGATGTGGCGGTCGGCATTGAGCGCGAGGCGTCCATATTGCGCGCGGTGCGCATCGGTGCGCCCCTCATCACCGTTCGGCGTGGCCCATCGCCGGACAGCTGGGGGCGAAGGAACGGATTCGGCACCTCCGGCCCGAGTCCGCTGGCCGTGCCGGGCTGATTGGGCGACTCGGTGCGCTCATCCCTGGCCTCGACCTTGGCCACCGGGCTACCGGCTGCTGGTCCGGCGGCTTCAGAAGCGGCCGGGATCACGGACGGTGCAGCCCGGCCGACGGGTGCCGTCTGAACTGGGGAGGCTTGCGGCTCGGTGGCTTCAGGGTGCTTCGCGAAGAACTGGACCCATTTGGGATCCACGGACGAGGGATCGTTGTGGTAGCGCTCGCGCATCTCTTCGATGAGCCAGTCGTTGGCGCCGAAATCGTCAAAGTCGGACATCTATGCTGCGGCCGTGTGCCGCTTCGCCCCTTCCAGTGATTGGCGTTGCGCGACCCGCTGGCACCCTCAGAGATTTGGTGTGCCGAGTTGATTGCAGAATCAACTCTAGTGCGATGACACCAGTTGCGGGTCGTCTCGTCCGATCCGCCACGCCGAACGGATGGCCATGGTCACCGCGGCCGCGCAGAGCCCGATCACCAGGAGATTGCGGACGGCCAGCCGTACTGTGTCACCTTGGTCTGCCACCTGCTGATCGATGAGGCCCGCGTAGTTCAGCGGGAAGATCAGATGGGTGAGGACGGCGCAGATCAGACCGAGAATCGCCAGCCAGCGCGCGTCTATCCGGTCACGGCGGGCCAGCGGCAACGCGACCAGGATGGTCAGTGGGGCCCCGAGCCAGATCATGTACTGCGGGCTGAAGGTCTTGTTTGCGACGATCGTCATGCTGATCAGCGCGACTTGGGCAAGGACGATAGCGTGCGTGCGGGCGACCATCCGGGCCGGATCATTTGCATTGCTGAGCTTGTGTCCGGGCAGTCCCGCTCCGCCGAATCCGATCAGCCAGCCCAGCACGAGGGCCAACAGCACGCTACCGCCCAGCAGCCAATCGGCAGCGGCCAGCCAACTCTGCACCCCGGGCCCGAAGATCTCCCACGCGTTGTACTGCGAGAGTTCGGTGAAGTACTCACCGGGCCGGCCGAAGGCGTGGCGGATCATCGGGATCGTCGCAACGATGGACTCGATCTGCAATCCGCGGTCGGACTGCCAGGTCACCGGCGATATCGATCGCGTCCAGCCGAAGACGGCCAGTGATCCCAGCCCGAGCACGCCGCCGACGATGGCAAAGCCCAGCCCCCGCCGTTTGCCCAGACGATCGGTGCCGAGCATCGGAGCGATCAACATCGCTGGCCACAGCTTGGTCGCAGCACCCAGCGCGACGGCCGCGCCGGAAGCGAACGGGCGGCTGCTGACGAAGGCCAGGCCGGCGAGCACGGCGATCGCGGGCAGCAGGTCGATTCGGAACCAGATCAGCGAACCGATGCAGAAGGTGTAGGCAGACCAGTAGACCGCCGCTTGCCTGCTGTACGAGCGCCATAGCCAGATGGTCGCTGCGCCGTCCAGGACGGCCATCAAGAGCACGAATGAGATGACGTAGGCATCTTCGGAGCGTCCGACACTGAGGTGGATGCCGTCGAGCAGGACGGCGATCGGAGTGGGATACTCCACCAGCGCACCGTCCAACCCGTTGCCCTCCAGTTGCCAGTAGTAGTAGCGCACGTCGTGGTCGATGAAGGTCTCTTCGAGGCTCCACAGCAGTGCTATCAACGCGCGGCTGAGCAACCAGAATGCGAAGGCGACGAAGCCGTTCGTCAGCACCCAACCGATCGATGGACGGCTTCGGTTGACTGACGGCGGGTAGCGGTTGCCGGGGCTGCTCATGGGCGCCTTTCCCTGGCGATCGGCCAGACGAAACTCTTCACCAACCGCAGAACATAGCCCAGAAGTGCCGTGATCAGCAGGTTCCGCATCGCCAGGACGATAGTCACAGGCAATCGCCAGTAACGGGTGATAAAGGAGTCCCGCACCAGCGGGTCGTAGCCGATCGGAAAGACGATGCCGGTCAGGATCGTGGTCGTCAAGATGGCGATACAGATCAACCACAGCCTGCGCCGGTCCAGCGCGTAGTCGCGGGCATCAGGATGCTGGCGTCCCAGCAGCGCGATCGCTGCGGCCATCGGGCCACCGAGCCAGATCATGTACTGGGGGCTGAAGGTCTTGTTGGTCACGATCATGGTCAAGATGACCAGCATCATCAACAGGGCTGCCTGGGAGGTGGTTCCGTGGCCGTGCCGCCACCAGAGCACGAAGACCGCGACCAAGATCGCCATCCCGGCCGCAGTCGCGATTGACGCGAGCGCCGACCAGAACCCGATGCCGGTGCCATAGATCTCGAAGGCCTGGAAGCGGGAGATCGTCACTGCATAGTCGCCCAGGCCGACCGCGCGCAGCACCATCGGCACGGTCGCCCAGACCGATTCCACCTGGAGTCCGCGTCCCGATTGCCAGCTGAGTGGCGAGACCAGCCTGTTCCATCCGGCCCACAGCAGCGAGGCGAGGGCGAGCAGCCCACCACAGATCCAGAACCCCAGACTCGTGCGGATGCGCTGCCGCCGGCTGCCGCCGAGCAGCGCCGGCCACAGCAGCGCGGGCCACAGCTTGATCGCGGCGCCCACGCCTGCCAGCGCGCCGCTGGTCGTCCAGCGGCGGCGGAGCAGTAGGAGCAGACTCCACCCGGCCAGCACCGAGGTCACCAGATCGAAGCGCAAATAGACGGTCGGGCCGATGAAGACGACGAACAGCGTCCAGAAGGTCACCGCGTGAGCCCGCAGACGCCCGCCCCAGGCCCATAGAGAGAGCGTGAAGGCCACGTCCAATGCCACCATGAGTAGCACGAACGCCACGACATAGCCGGTCTGGGTACCAAATCCGAGCAGCCAAGGCACGGTCAGCAACCACAGCACCGGCGTGGGGTACTCGGTCATCGTGTCGGCCGGGCCGGCGGTGAACATGAAAGAGATGTGTTCGTAGTAGTAGACGACGTCGCCTTGAGTCTCGGGGTTGATCAATCCCCAGGTCAGCAGCACAGCGAGGCGGCCGATAGCCCAGATCAGCAATTGCATGCGTCCCGACCGCAGATTCCACCGATCAAAGAGATGAGAGATGAACCGCTCGGGAGCAACCAGGATCTCAGACAGATGCCAGCGTTGCGAGGCTTGCGGCGCATCGGGTGAGGTGGCCATCAGATGTCCTCCGGTCAGCCGGCGCGTCGCGGCAATTGGATGGGGAGGTGGCGCCCCCGCGAGGATTCGAACCTCGGCTCCCGCCTCCGGAGGGCGGTGCTCTATCCCCTGAGCTACGGGGGCAAGTCTGCTGGCTTGCTGGGCAGGGTTCAGGTTAGCACTGGCCGGTCCCCGGCGGAAACCCTCGGCCGGAATCGAGCGGAGGCCTCGTCCGATTCCCGGACGCGCCGGACGGCTTGGCGCGAGTTGGCTGGTTCTGGGAGAATGGGGCATCGTGACCCATATGCACGTCGCTGGTGCTATCCATGCCGATGTTTCGACTCCTGGCCCGCAGTGGCTGGAGCGTCCGAGCGACCCCAATAGACTCGACGCCGCACTGTGGAGTTCGTCCACCGCACGAGATGACGACGGTGCGATCAGTACTGCCGGGCTGAAGGTCACCGACGCCGTCGCGCAATTCGGCACCCCCCTCTATCTGATGGACGAGCAGGACTTCCGGCAGCGCGCCCGGGCATTCCGCGATGCCTTCGAGGGCTGGACCGTCTACTACGCGGGCAAGGCCTTCCTCACCCGCACCGTCGCCCGCTGGGTGGACGAGGAGGGCCTCGCGCTCGATGTCTGCTCCGGCGGTGAGCTGGCGACCGCACTGCAGGCAGGCATGGACCCTGCCCGGATCGGCATGCACGGCAACAACAAGAGCGTGACTGAGTTGGCGACTGCCCTGGAGGCCGGGGTAGGACGCATCATCATCGACTCGCTGGATGAGTTGGACCGAATCATCGAGCTCTGCGAGGCGAACGACTGGCACGCCTCGGTGATGGTGCGTGTCACTCCGGGCGTCGAGGCGCACACGCACGAGTACATCGCGACCGCCCACGAGGATCAGAAGTTCGGC
>NZ_JAVTWX010000083.1:0-7984 GCF_032229645.1 Brooklawnia sp. | reverse complement strand
CATCTGATCGACGAGGTGGCCAATCTGATCGAGCACGTGGTGCTGATCGACAAGGGCCGCGTGCTGATCGACGAGAACACCCAGACCATCTTGGAACAGGCCGCCACTATCGTCGGAAACGCGGAAGCGGTCAGCCGATTCGTCGTCGGACGCGAGGTGCTGCATACCGAATCGCTGGGACGAGTGACCTCCGTCACGGTGCTCGGCGAGTACTCGGCGGCCGAGCGGGCCACGATGGCGGCGGCCGGAATCGATTTCCTCCCGGTCTCGCTGCAGCAACTGATCGTCCGCACGACCCAGCACATGAACGGCTCAGTTGCCGGCCACGAGAGCTGGAACCTGGAAGGAACACATCGATGAACCGCATCGTCAAAGTGGCTCGGCTGTACCTGATCACTCCCATTTCCTTCGCGCTGGTCCCGCTGCTCGTGCTGGCCGGCGCCTTCGCTATCACGCTGGCCATCTTCGCCGCCATTCCCGGCGATTCGGTGCGAGTGGAAGGGGGCAGCCAGGCACCGATGTGGTCGCTGCTGGCTATCGCCGCGATCGCCCTGAGTCATCATTTCCCCTTCTCGCAGGCGATGAGTATCTCGCGGCGGGAGTATTTCGCCGGCACGATGCTCTATGCCACCGGCATCAGTCTGGTGCTCGCGCTGACCTATCTCGTCGGCGGGGCAATCGAGGCAGCCACCGACGGGTGGGGATTCGACGCCTACTTCTTCTCGATGCCCTGGCTGTGGGATCAGGGGGTGCTTGTCACTGTCGCCCTGGCCAGCACGGCATACCTGATGCTGCGCCGGATGGTCGTCTAGCCAGCCACCCCTCACTTCCCGCGGCGAGAACTGAACAAGACATGAAAGACCCCCGCCGGGCAGCTGCCGGCGGGGGTCTTCTGCTGAAGTCACGACCAGGTCGGTCGTTCAATCGGATTGTTCGATCAGGATGCCGCGGCCTCGGTCACCGGCTTCGAGGCGGCCACGTCCACGGCGATGCCGGGGCCCATGGTGGTCGAAACGACGATCTTTCGGACGTAGCGTCCCTTCGAGGTGCTCGGCTTCAGCCGGGAGATCTCCTCCATGGCTGCGCGGTAGTTCTCCAGCAGCGCCTGCTCGGTGAAGCTGACCTTGCCGACGATGAACTGGAGGTTCGCGTGACGATCGACGCGGAACTCGATCTTGCCGCCCTTGATGTCGGTCACCGCCTTGGTGACGTCCATGGTCACGGTGCCAGTCTTCGGGTTCGGCATCAGGCCACGCGGGCCGAGGACGCGGCCGAGGCGTCCGACCTTGCCCATCAGATCAGGCGTCGCGACGACTGCATCGAAGTCCAGGTAGCCACCGGCCACCTTCTCGATGAGCTCGTCCGAGCCGACCTCATCGGCGCCGGCCTCCAGCGCCTCTGCGGCCTTGGCGCCCTGGGCGAAGACGAGGACCCGTGCCGTCTTGCCAGTGCCGTTGGGCAGATTCACCGTGCCGCGGACCATCTGGTCCGCCTTGCGGGGGTCGACACCGAGTCGCATCGATACCTCGACCGACTCGTCGAAGCCGCCGGCCTGAAACTTCTTGATGGTCGCGATTGCCTCTTCGGGGCTGTAGAGCTGATCGCCGTCCCGCAGCTCTGCCGAAGCGCGATAGCGCTTGCTGTGCTTCATGTCTGGTTCCTTTCCGTCAGCCTCGCAGGCTGATTCACCAGGTCCTGGTCCGGAGCGCACGTCCTACCAGGTGGTTGGTCATCTATGGGTTAGCTCTGCCCCCGGCCGGGGACAGCGAGCGTCACTCGACGGTGACACCCATCGAACGGGCGGTGCCCTCGACGATCTTCATCGCGGCCTCGACATCGTTGGCGTTCAGGTCGGGCAGCTTCGTGTTGGCGATCTCACGCACCTGATCGGAGGTGATCTTGCCGACCTTCTCCTTGTTCGGCTTGCCCGAGCCCTTCTGCAGGCCGGCAGCCTTCTTGATCAGTTCCGCGGCCGGAGGGGTCTTCACGATGAAGGTGAAGGTCCGGTCCTCAAAGATGGTGATCTCGGCCGGGACGACCGTGCCGCGCTGGGCTTCCGTCTTCGCGTTGTACGCCTTGACGAACTCCATGATGTTGACGCCATGGGGACCAAGTGCGGTACCTACGGGCGGGGCCGGAGTGGCGGCACCCGCGTTGATGGCGATCTTGACGATCGCCGCTACTTTCTTCTTCTTGGGAGGCATTCTGGGTCCTTTTCCAATCTGTTCTTTCTGACGCATTCCCGGTCAGGTAGACGGCCCGGCCGAGATATGCGGTTCGCCGTCGCAGACGGCACTGATCCTTCGGGTCAGATGTCCTTTTGGATCTGGGCGAAGGTCAAGTCTACTGGGGTCTCACGACCCAGAATCTCTACCATGGCCTTCACGCGCTGGTTATGGGGGTTGATCTCGGTGATCGAGGCGTGGACGCCGGCGAATGCGCCATCGATGATCTGAACCGAATCGCCCACCTGGTAGTCGACGACCTCGATCTTCTTGCGCTTCTTGGTCGTCGTCTGCCCGGCCGCGGCCACCTTCGCCTGGACTGCGGGAGCAAGCATCCGCTCCACTTCGTCCATATCGAGCGGCACCGGCTGAGTGGCATGGCCGACGAAACCAGTGACCGACGCCGTATGGCGCACCGCCGACCACGATTCGTCGGTCAGCTCCATGCGGACCAGCACGTAGCCGGGCATGAAGGTACGGGTGACGTTCTTCTTCTGGCCGTTGCGGATCTCGACGGCATCCTCGGTCGGGACCAGGGTCTCGTAGATGAAGTCCTCTAAGTTGAGCGAGATCACGCGCGCATCGATGTTCTGCTTCACACGGTTCTCCATGCCGGAGTAGGTGTGCACCACATACCAGTCACCCGGCTTGGCGCGCAGCTCGGCGCGCAACTCCTCGAGAGCCTTCTCCAAGGCCTCGTCGGGCTCATCCTCGGGTTCCTCGGCACCCTCGGGCACACCCTGCGCCTCCGGCTCCTCGGTATCGATGGAAAGATCAATGCCCAGATCGTCGTCCGAGGTTTCGGGCTCGGAGAAATCGGCGAAGTCGAGGTCGATCTCGATGTCGTCCGCGGGCTGCGCCTCGTTGAGGTCGGCCCCCAGGTCGATCTCAACCTCGTCGCGACTCAGGTCGTCATTGGCGTCTTGGCTCATTACTCCTCCTTCGTCGATCACGACAGCCACAGCAGCAGGAGCCAGCCGAACAGCGCGTCCAGGCCCGCCACGAATGCCATGACGAACAAGACGAAGACCAGCACGACGATGAAGTACTGCCGGGTGGTGCTCGCGCTGGGCCAGACGACCTTCTTGAGCTCGCCGATCGCCTGCTTGGTGAACTGCACAGGGGTGGTGCGTTTATGGTCAGACTTCTTTGCGTCGGACTGCTTGCGTGTCGCCTCGGCCTTCTTCACCGGAGCCACCGTCTGATTGCGCTTGACGAGCTTCGGCTTGGGCGATTGGGCGGCTTCGTCCTCGTCGATCTCATCGGATTCGTCCGACACATCGGGTGCGTCGGTCTGAGTCGCCTGATCGGCGTCCTGGACGAGGTCGTCGGCAGCCTCGGCGAGATCGTCGACAGCCTCGGAACCGGTCAACTCGTCATCCTCGGCATCAGGAGTTGACGAGGCGGCGCGGGCCGGTTTGCCGTCACCACGGGACTTGCTGCTATCCGCCACTAGTCGTCCTCCACCGAAACTCCTGCTGTCATGAAACTGGCGTGGGCAAGGAACCTGCCTCGACCCACGCCCGGTTCGCAGGGCAAGAGGGACTTGAACCCCCAACCTGCGGTTTTGGAGACCGCTGCTCTGCCAATTGAGCTATTGCCCTTCGACTGCATCCAATGTCGTCCGCCCCTGTTCAAAAGGCGCGTTCGACGACTGAATCTTGCCGACAAGTAGTTGAGTGTACTAGCTGGCCGCCCGCAATGCGAACCAGGATCTCTCGCCAGCAGCGTCCCGAGCGGTGACGGTAGCCTTGGCGATGGCAATCCGCAGTCGAAGGGGAATCATATGTCGCTTTTCAGCACAGTCGAGCAGGCTCCTGCAGATCCGATCCTGGGCGTGACCGAGAAATATGCCGCTGACAAGCGACCCAGCAAGGTCAACCTCGGTGTCGGGGTGTATCAGGACGCCACCGGCAAGCTTCCGCTGATGCGCTGTGTCAAGATCGCGGAGCAGCGGCTCGCGATCGACCCCAAGCCCCGTGGATACCTGCCCATCGACGGGCTGGCCAGCTACACCGCGGACGTCCGTGAGATGGTCTTCGGAGCCGACTCCCCGGTTGTCGCCGACGGTCGTGTGGTGACCGTCGAGGCGCTCGGCGGAACCGGCGGTCTGAAGATCGGCGCCGACTTCTTACGCCGACTGAATCCCGACGCCACAGTGTTGATCAGCGACCCATCGTGGGAGAACCATCAGGCGTTGTTCTCCCGGGCAGGCTTCCAGGTCTCGTCGTACCGCTACTACGATCCGCAACGCCGGGGCGTCGATTTCGAGGGCATGCTCGCCGATCTGAGCGCGGCGGCACCGGGCACCATCGTGGTCTTGCACGCCTGTTGCCACAACCCCACCGGCTATGACCTGGACCACGACCAGTGGACGCAGGTGCTGGACGTGGTTGAGGCCAAGAAGCTGACCCCGTTCCTCGACATGGCCTATCAAGGTTTCAGCGAGGGTCTGGACTGGGATGCCTGGGTGGTGCGGACGTTCGCGGCGAGGCTCGACACTCTTTTCTGCTCCAGTTCGTTCAGCAAGAACTTCGGTCTCTACGGAGAGCGGGTCGGCGCCTTGTCAGTGCTCTGCGGGGATGCCGACGAGGCGGCTCGGGTCCGCTCGCAGCTGAAGATCGTGGTGCGAACGAACTTCTCGAATCCACCGACGCACGGCGCTCTGCTTGTTGCGACCGTGCTGGGCGACCCCGAGTTGCGCCAGATCTGGGCAGATGAGCTCACCGGCATGCGCGAGCGGATCAAATCCATGCGCGCCTCGCTGGCTGCTCATCTGGCCGAGGCGGGCGTGCCTGAGATGGGCTATGTGGCCGAGCAGGTCGGCATGTTCAGTTACTCGGGATTGAGCCGCGACCAGATGCTGGCGCTGCGTGAGGAGTTCGGCGTCTACGGCACCGACGCCGGCCGTATCTGCGTGGCGGCGCTCAACGAGAACAACGTCGAGTACGTGGCGAAGGCGATCGCAGCCGTCGTCAGGGGCTGAGGGATCGCGCAGGCTCGAAACGAAATTATCGAGTTCAGTTTGGTCTGATATAGCTACCAAACTGAACTCGATAATCGCTGCCCGGCGAAAACCAGCCGATGTCCCTCAGATCTCGAGGCCGACGAGTACCGGCTCAGGCTCGAGACGGATGCCGAATCGTTGATCGACTCCGCCCCGCACAGTGCGGGCCAACTCGACGATGTCTGCGGCGCTCGCACCATCGTGGTTGGTCAGCGCCAGCACGTGCTTGCTCGACAGCCGCGCCGCGCCACTGCCCGGGTATCCCTTCGCGAAACCGGTCTGGTCGATCAACCAGGCTGCCGAGGTCTTCACCCTGCCATCGGGCTGCGCAAACCGCGGCGCCTCCTCCGGGAGCCGATCGGCGATCTCGGCGTCCACGATCGGATTCATGAAGAAGCTCCCGGCCGACCAGGTGTCACGATCGTCGGGGTCGAGCACCATGCCTTTGGACGACCGCAGCTCCTGCACAGCCTGACGCACCTGCACGGCAGGCACCCGCTCGCCGACCCGGACGCCCAGAGCCGCAGCCAACTGCGCGTAGCGAATCGGTTCTGACAGGCTCCCCAACGGGAAGTGGAACCAGACATCGAGCACCACGTAGCGCCCGGTCGGCGCCGCGCCGACCCGCGAACGCTTGAAGACCGAATCACGGTAGCCGAAACCGCATTTATCGGCGACGAAGGTGTGCAGTTCACCGGTGGCCCGGTCCCAGGTGCGCACCCTGGCGATGGTCTGGGAGGCATCTTGCCCGTAGGCGCCGATGTTCTGGATGGGTGCGGCACCCACCAGTCCAGGAATCCCGCTCAATGCCTCCGCGCCGACCCATTCCTGGTCGATCGAATAGGAGACAAGATCGTCCCAGACCTCGCCGGCCTGCACCTGGACGAGTGCCCCCCCGCAGGCACTGACATCGGCCTCGACTCCGTGGCTGTCGACAAGCACCACGGTGCCGTCGAAGCCCTCGTCGGCGACCACGACATTAGAGCCGCCCGACAGCACCAACAACGGTTCCCCCGCCGCATCGGCATCCCGAACAGCCTCGATGAGTTCGTCCCGGCTCTCGGCCCGAACCAGCTTGCGCGCCGGCCCCCCGATCCGGAATGTGGTGTGATCGGCCAGCAGCGTCGAATCGCTGGTGGGCCGAGCCGGCAGCGAGGCCGACAACCGCTCCAGCGAGCAGGAATCGACCTGCGTGGGATCGTCGTCGTCCAGCGCCATGAAGTCGTCGGGCAGGGTCAGGTAGTCAGAGTCAGCCATCGGGTCCTCAATCGAGGCGCACGGTAGCCTTGGCCGCCCCGAGCACCTTGTCGCCGTCGTGGGTTGCCTCAAGCGCGATGGTCGCCACGCCGTCGCTGACTGCGGTCACGTGTGCCTGGACCTGCACCGCGGTGCCTTCGTCATCGTCGGGCACCGGCACCGGGTTGACGAAGCGGACGAAGTAGCTGGCCACCCGGGCGGGGTCCCCGACCCAGTCGGTCACGATGCGCAACGCGGCGCCCATCGTCCACATGCCATGGACGACAACCCCGGGCAGCCCGATCGCCTTCGCGACGCGGTCGGAGTAGTGGATCGGGTTGAAGTCGGTGGATGCACCCGAATAGCGAACCACATCAGGCCTGGTCAGATGCAGCTCGAGAGGGGGCAGTTGGTCGCCGACGGCAACCGCTGCCAGATCGATCGCCGTCATTCGACAGCCTCCTCACGGGTATGGATGAGCTGACTGGTCGCAGCGCCCAGTTCCTCGCCACCGACGGTCGACAAGCCGACCCCGACGGTGACCATATCGACGTTGCCCCGCGAGCGGACCTTTTCGATCGTCAGCGTCGCTTGGACATCGTCACCCTCATGCAGCGGCCGGACGATGTCGAAACGCTGGTCGGCGTGAATCGTGCGACGCAGCGCCAGCCCCAACTCGGGATCGTCGAACATCGCACCCCATGCCTGGGCTGCGATCACGGCCGCGAAAGTGGGCGGCGCGATCGGGAATTCATCGTCGAAGTAGGCGGGGTTGAAGTCCCCGAGCGCGGTGGCGAATTCGGCTATCTTGGCGCGGCTCACCCGGTAAGGCTTGGTGGCCGGGTACACGCGTCCGACGTGTTCTGCAGAAATGGGCACTCATCTACGGTAGCCGAAACCGCGGAGGTCAGATCCTCAGCGCCCGATGCCCGCGCCAACAAGACTCGGATGGGAACACAGAATGGCCGCCTGCAAATGCAGACGGCCGTTCAGCTGCCTTGGCGCTGCGGCGGGCCTCAGCGAGTCTCGCGGTGCAGGGTGTGCTTGCCGTCGCGCTTACAGAACTTCATCAGCTCAAGACGATCCGGGCTGTTGCGACGGTTCTTCTTGGTGATGTAGTTGCGGTCTTTGCACTCCGTGCACGCCAAAGTGATCTTCGGACGAATGTCCTGCGCCTTTTTCGCCATGATGGTCCTTCTTCAGCTTTGCGTGCAGTTCCGGTGGTCACGATGCTACGCATCGCTTGTGTCGCGACCCCGGCGAGCCTTGCCGACTCACCTCAATCGCTTGTGTTGATGACGCCTTGCGTCGCTCAACAAGCTCAATCGGTTCGGAAAACTCGAGCTTCGCTCGGTTTTCGCTCACCTCAATCACTTGTGTTTGCGATGTTACACATCGCCAACTGACTCCATCGCCTCGGGAGACTCGAGCTACGCTCAGTCTCCGCTCACCTCAGTCGTCTGTAGCGGGAGCGGGACTCGAACCCGCGACACAGCGATTATGAGCCGCTTGCTCT
>NZ_JAVTWX010000082.1:42306-52935 GCF_032229645.1 Brooklawnia sp. | reverse complement strand
CCGCGTCCCGACGCGAGCAGATCGACATCACAACTCAGCTCCAGCGCTATGCCACTGGTATCGATCACCCGGTGCACCAGTTCGAGCAACGGTTCGTCGCGATGCCTGCGCAGTTCGCGAAGCTCCGAGGCGAACGCGGCCAGTCGCTGCCTCGCATCGGCAGAGACCGGCGCCGCACCCAGGTCCTCGACCGCATCCATCAAACACAGCTGCGAGGTAGGCTCGAACTGGTCTCCGATCTGTGTGAAGGCGTCGCTGCGGTGATCGTCACCCGGCGTCGGACGAGCCGCTCGCAAGAGTTCATGCGCCCGAGTTCCCAGCACGGCCAGGTCGCGCGGACCGATCCGCCATCTCGGCCCGCTCAACAGGCGGACGACTTCGGGGTTCGCGGTGACATCATCGATCAGGTGCAGTGTCGCGACAACGTCTGCGATCTCGGGCACTTCGAGCAGGCCACCCAGACCGACGATTTCCACCGGCACATCGCGATCGACCAGAGCCTCGAAGACCGAACCGATCGGAGAATTCGTCCTGGTGAGCACCGCTATCTGAGACCAACTGCTGACCTGCCCGGTTCGTCTGGCCGCCAGGATCTGGTCGGCAAGCCAGTCGACTTCTTGCGGCCAGGTATCGAAGCTCGCGGTGCGCACCACTCCGCCGACCAATCCGTCGGGGGCACGCAGCAGCCGTTCTTGCGCGCTGACGCCTTCTCCGAGCAGACGCTGATCCGAGCGAAGCGGGCCGGCAAGTTCATTGGCCACCTCGAGGATCGCCGGCTTACTACGGCGATTGATGCCAAGAGTGAAATGGGACGCAGGCCCGCCATCGCGCTGGGGAAAGTCGATGCCGAACTGGAGGATGTTGCTCGGCGCCGCTCCTCGCCAGCCGTAGATCGCCTGGAATGGGTCGCCGACCGCGGTGACCGGGAAGCCGCGGCCGAGTTCGGGGTCCGGCCCAGAGAAGAGGCGCTGCAGCAGGTGCGCCTGGGCGAACGACGTGTCCTGATACTCGTCCAGCAGTACGACCCTGAATTGTTCCCGCAGCTGCCTGGTCACGTCGGCGGACGCATCGAGCAGGTGCACCGCCTGGGCCATCTGGTCGGCGAACTCGGTGAAGCCGCGCTCGTGCTTGAGCCGGCGGTAGTCGGCTATCAGGCCGAGCAGTTCGCCGCGCGCCGCCACGGTGCTCTGGGATGTCTTGACGGCGACGGTGGGGCCTCCCCCACTCCCGGTTTTCACCGAGTCCAGTTCGCGCGAGAATGCCTCGTCCTCGGCCACGACCTCGGCCGGTTCGACCAGATGATTGCGCAACTCGGCATCCAGTTTGAGTAACCGGTCTGCCAGCGTCGCCGGCTGCCACTGACTGAGCGCGGGCAGCGTGCCGCTGGTGTTGGCCACCGCCTGGGCCGCCAGCCGGTAGCGAGTGGCCCCGGTGATGAGAATCTGGTCGGCTTCGACGCCGATGCGCAGCCCGTGATCGCTCACCAGCCGCCCCACGAACGAGTCGTAGGTGGTGATCAGCTGACGTCCCTCGTCGCAGGCATGGTCGGGATCGATCAGATCGGCCTTCGCGAGAGCCTCGTCCACTCGCTGGGAGAGCTCGAGGGCAGCCTTGCGGGTGAAGGTCAGGCCGAGCACCTGATCGGGGCGCAGTTGTCCGGTGGCGACCAGCCAGACCACGCGCGCAGCCATCACTGTCGTCTTTCCGGTACCCGCGCCGGCGATGATGACTCCTGGTGCGAGTGGGGCGGTGATCGCGGTCAGCTGTTCGGCACTGAACCGAATCTGCAGCAGCCCGGCCAGCTGGTCGGGCGACGTCAGGTACGTCCTCATGACTGTTCACCTCCTACAGACTGTGCGGGGCAGCCCAGCCTGAAATCGCAATAGCGGCAACTCTGTTGCACATTCGCATAGAAGTCTTCCGTCGCGACGATCTCGGCCGCCTGGCTCAGATGCTCGTGGACCCAGGTCCGGCCGGATGGCTCAAGGGCGGGCTGAGTGCGCACCGTGGGCCCCTCACCCTTGGCCACCTTCAGGTAGATCGCATGCGCATCGGTCAACTCCCGGATACCGCCGGTCACGTCATCGAAGAGACCCTCACGCACCGCCAGCTGGTAGATCCCCAGCTGGTCCATCTCGGTCATCTCCTGCTGCGTCCGGGCCCTGCTGCTCGTCTTGAAATCGACGACCCGCAGCCGGTTGGACGCATCGACCTCCAGTCGGTCGACGGTACCGGTGATCAGCAGCTGTCTGCCGGCCAGTTCCACGTCCAGCCGGAATCCAATCTCGACCCCCACGACCTCGGCGTGGTCACTGCTCGCCGCCCAGCTGTCGTAGCGCTGCAGCGCGCCGACCGCCTGCTCGTACTGGGCCTGCGCGTACCAGGTGGCGCCATACGGCAGCTGCGGCCAGACCTCGGCCAATCGGTCGGCGAACTGCGCGGCGGGAGTTTCGGTCTGTGCCGCCTCGGCAATCAGCTGGTGCACCAACGTGCCGAAAACAGCGCGAACATCCTTCGGTGCACGGCCATTCGCCGGGCCACCGAGAAACCACTGCCGCGGACAGGCCAAGATCGATTCCACCGCGCTGCCGCTCAACCTGATGGGCTTGTCAGCGGCAGCAACGGCGAGTCCAGGATCGCTGACTTGGCGTAGTCCCCACCACTGGCCGGGGTCGGCTCCGGTAGCCAGACCGCGGCCGCGGTCGTCGCGTTGGCCGGCGAGCCATGCCAGTTCGGACGCGGCCTGCTGGCGTAACGCGGGGCTGACCGATTCGTCGGTGGCCGTCCTGCGCAGCATCGCGACGAGTCCGTCGAGAGTCGAGGGCATCGGCTCGGACCGACGCTCGGTGACCTTCACGCCGAGTTCGGTGATGAACCTCGACGGTGCCTCGATCTCACCGCCTGGGTCGGCGATCGCTATCGCGATCAGACCCCGCTGTGCCCGGCTCGCCGCCAGCAAGAACGAACGGCGCTCGGCGGCGATCCGCTCGGCGGGCGCCTCGGGAGGCTGGAAACCGCCGGGGGCCAGCAGGTCCGCGCGTAGCAATCCCCCGGGTTCGCTGATGCGAGGCCATCGTCCTTCTTGCAGCCCGGCGAGCACCACGAGATCCCAGTGCATGCCCTTCGCGCGATAGGGGGTGATGATCGCGACGCTGTCGCGGCGCGGATCGGATTCGCGGGTGGTGTCGGCGGCAATCTGACGAGCCTGCACCTCTGCGATCAGGGCCCGGACTCCGGCCGTGCCGTTCCAGCTCGGCTGTCTGGCCGCCAGATCGAAGAGCGCCACCACGGCGTCCAGATCGCGGTGGGCGCGCACGGAGTTCTCGGTCCCGCGCAGTGCCTCGGCTTGCAGAAGCTGGGGCCACGACGTCGCCGACCACGCCTTCCACAGCAGCGCGGGCATATCCGCGCCCTGATCGATCAGCTCGGCCAGCTCGGCCAGCAGCCCACGCAGCCTGATCACAGCATCCAGCTCCACTGTGCGTCCGGTCGTCTGGTCATCGCCGATCAGCACCGGTGCTGCCAGCTCGGCGGCGATCAGCGCCGCCGAGGTCGGCAACAGCCCGTCGGCCTGCACCGATGCGGCCTTCGTGCGCAGCTGCCGGCCAAGCCGGCGTAGCCCCAGCGCGTCGAGGCCACCCAGCGGGGTCCGCAGCAGCCGCGCCGCCAGGCCCGGCTCAAGCTTTCCGGCGGCGGCGAGTAGCGCGGCTCCCTGCACCACGGCCAGCAGTTGACGCACCGGCGGCTCGTCGGCGAGTGCCACCTCGTCCCCGGCGATCTGAACCGGGATACCTGCGGCCGACAATCTCTTGGCCAGCGATGAGGTACCCTGCTCGCCTGCTGGGCAGATGACTGCCAGCCGACGCCAGCCGACGCCGTCGCGCAGATGCGCCTCGCGCAATACTTCGGCGATTCGTTCGGCCTCGCCGCCGGCATCGGGCACGATCTCGACCCGCACAGCCCTGGGCTGCTCCACCTCACGGGTTCCATGATGTGCCACTCCGCGTACCGGCAGCCGCGTCGCCACCGCGTTCAGCGACCGGGCTATCTGCGGATCGGTAGCCGGCGTCTCGACCAGTTGCAGCAACGCGGCCGGAGCGCCCGGCAGGCTGAACCGGTCAGCGAAATCGGTGACCGCTCGCTGATCGGCACCACGGAACTGCGAGATGGCGGTGTCGGGGTCGGCGAAAGCGACGACCCGGCTGCCGGCGCGGTGCGCGTCCGCAAGCAGGTTGATCATGCCCCGATCCAGCTCCGCGAACTCATCACAGATGACCATCGCCGCGCTTTCGGGCAGCCGCCCGGCGATTTGCGGGTCTGCCAGCAGCATCCGCGCCCGGAAGACGAGCTCGGTGTAATCGATCACCGCCTCGGCGTCCAGAACGTCGAGATACTCCCCGAAGAACGCCGCAGTCGCCACCCATTCCGGACGGCCGGCACGCTCTCCGGCCGCCGCCAGATCTTCGGGATCGAAGCCCAACTGGCGGGCCCTGGCAAGAATCGCCCTGATCTGTCGCGCGAATCCGCGGGTGCCCAGCGCCGGTACCAACTCGCGCGGCCACGCGGATTCATCACGACCGGACAACAATTCTCGAACCCGATATTCCTGCTCGGGCGCGCTCAGCAACCGAGGAGTGCCGATTTCGCGATCGGCGAAACGGTGCAGTAGCTGCAAGCACCAGCCATGCACGGTGGTGATCTGCAGGCCACGTTGAGTCGTGCCGAGGGCAGCGATGATACGCGCCCTGAGTTGCTGCGCCTGGCCGCGCGAGCCGGTCAATACAACGAGCTTTGACAAGGGAAGACCAGAGTTCACCCGCGACACAACGGCGGCCACCAGCGCGGTCGTCTTGCCACTGGCCGGACCGCCGACGACACACAGCGCGGAGCTACTGCCGGCCACCTGCCCAACTACGGCACGCTGACCGGCCGTCAAAGTCTCAGGCTCGTTGAGCGGCTGCGCAGGGAGCAAGACGGGGCCTTCGGGGCGAATCATGAGACCCATCGAACCACGGCCCTCTGACAGTTTTCGTGACTTCGGGGCCCTGGATGTGGGAGAGTAGGTCATGCCACGCAAGTTCAGGCTGCAGTACCTAGGCTGTATCCCGGTTTTGCTCCAAGCCTTTGGGGGTTGGAACGGCAGGTGACCGTGAGGTACGGACGCCAAAAGAAGTATGAGGAGAAACACATGGCGCAGGGAACCGTCAAATGGTTCAATGCCGAGAAGGGCTACGGCTTCATCGCCGTCGACGGATCGAATGACGACGTCTTCGTTCACTACTCGGCCATCGACGCAGCGGGCTTCCGCTCGCTCGAGGAAGGCCAGAAGGTCGAATTCGAGATCACCCAGGGCCCGAAGGGCCAGCAGGCCGATAGCGTTCACATCATCGGCTGACGCAAGACCATAGACTTCGAGGTCACGTGTTTAGGCCGTGATCTCCCGAAACCCCAAGTAGGGGCCGCATCATCTGATGCGGCCCCTACTTGCATCCACGCGTGATTACGCGTCCAGCCGAACCGCGCAGATTCGGTTCACGTGAGCGAGTAGGTTTAGGGGCGTGGAGATCAAGATTGGCGTCCGCAATATTGGACGAGAGCTGAATGTCGAGACGGACCAGACCGCTGAGCAGATCGAGAAGAACCTGCGCGAGGCAGGCACTGATGGCCTGCTGGTCATTGAGGCCACCCAGGGACGCAAGGTCCTGCTACCCACCGCCGCCATCGGATATGTCGACCTGGGCCAGGAAATCGCTCGCCCGGTCGGCTTCGGCTTCAGTGGCCAACCCGACGCCACGATCAGGTAGCGTCTACGTCATCTCTGAGCAAGATGAGGGGCTGTCCGAGCCCATCATGGACTCGGACAACCCCTCATCTTCGTCTCACTCGTCTCGGTGCATGAGCGTCGCGGGGTGGCTACCCGATGGTGACCGAGCCGCTGGTGTCGCCCTCAATGCTGGCATCGGACCCGCGGATGATGGCGATCGACGAACTGTCTCCCGCTTCGATCGTCCCGGTCAGATTCGAACCGGTCACCGTCCACGTGACAGCTGCCCCATTCGAGCCCTCGGTTCCCCAGCGGTCCTCGGTCGCCAACGCCAGCGCCCCGCTCGAAGAGTCAACGACGACGTTGGTCAACTCAAGCTCACCCGTCGTATTGGTGAAATAGAAGACCGGACCGCTGCCGGTATAGCTGATCGTCGAATCCGTGATCGTCACGGCGCCCACATTGTTGACCGCATCCGAGTCTGCCGCATCACCGGACATTGATTGGTAGATCATCACGGCATCGTCACCGGAGGCTGTGACGTCAGCATCCGATATCGTCGCCGAGTTCTTGCCCTCGACCACGACCACCTGCGATTGACCCGCCGTCCCAGAAAGTCCATCGACCGAGATATCGCCGGTCGAATACACCAGCGGGCTGCCATCTCCGTTTGTGTTGAAGACGTTCGTCCCGGTCACGCTGACCGTACCGCCACCACGATCTGTCGCCACGGCCGCAGAGTGCGAGCCCTGCGTGGTGATCGTCATATCGGACGCCGTGATGGTGCCTGCGTAGGTCGCGTGCAGACCGCGCGACGAGTTGCCCGACGTGTCGATCGTGGTGCTCGTCACCACGGCCTCAGCACCGTCCACCGCGACCACGGCATTCGAGCCGGACGAGGTGGTCGTGATGGTGGTACCGTCCACCGTCGCCGAACTGCCGTCGCCAACGACCACGATCGCCGAGTTCGCGCCATAGAAGTTGTATTCGTCCGAGACATCGCTGGTGCGCTCGGAATCACTACTGGCAGCATCCCCCGATTTGTTGATGGATGCATTGGTGATGGTCAACGATCCGTCATTGACTACTAGAAACACGACTTCGTCGGCTTCGGCCGCCCGATAGGTGCCGCCGTCGATGGTGGCATCGATGCCGTCGACCAGATAGGCGGCGTTGTAGGTGACCTGCTTGTTGCCGACGCTCACCGTCACCGATCCTGCGCTCAACTCGGTATTCGTGGTGGACGCCTCCGACGCCTCTGTCTGGCCTGCTGATGAGCTGGACGAGGACGCTGAGACGCTCACAGAACTGTCCGCGCTGCCTGCGCTGCAGCCGACGGTGCCAACAACCAGCACACCGGCGGACAACGTGGCGATGACTGATCTGATGACCTTGCGATGGCTTCTTTCGAAGACGGTGGACGATCCTTCAAACATCCGTGGCTCCTCCTCTTGTGGTCCGGAGAACCCGCCGATGCTGGTGCTCGGCTCTGGGGCGAGGCTGACACGTCTGTGCGCATCTGACCACGGCTCATCAGGAACGACCTGATGTCCAGATCTCCGTGAACTCCGGATGCAACCAAGCTACGGAGGCAGTCTTGAGCCGGCCTTTGCGCCCCCTTTGTGTTATCTGTGAGCGCCGCAACCATGCGGGCTGCCGAACCTCGCAGTGCTCAAGCGATGCGACGGCCCACCGCCGTGACGGCCCACCGAAGCGGGCCCCAACTGCCCAGGGCCCTAGACCGAGAGCCCCAGCTGCGCAAGCCGGGCGGCCGTCGACTGAAGAACGTCGTCGAGCATGGCCGTCGAGATGCTCAACTCGTCGTCCGCCTCTCCGGCCAGGACGATCCGTAGGTCTGCCTGGCGAACCAGTAGCCGTTGGGCCATCACGACGACCTCTCCCAGCAGCCGCCGTGCATAGAGCGAGAGCTCATCGGCGCTACGGGTATGGGTATTGATCGCATCCAGGACCTGCGAGCTGCCATGATCGATCGCACGCCACAGTCCTGCGGCTGGTGTCAGCACGCTGAGCGCAGGCTCGGGCAACCGGTCCGCGAGTCGCTGCACCAACTCCAACTCGATGCTGGCAACCACCATCAGCCGCAATCGCTGCTCGGTCTGTACGCGTGGCTTGGTCATCGTCCAGAATTCGTCGACCGGGCTGATCAGCGGGGCCATCACCTGCTGTGCGGCGCTCTGCCCGCCCGGGATGGCATCGCAGGCCTGCGTGAAACGGTTGAGGGCATCAGAACTGAGTCTCGCCACGGTGAGCCGGTCGCCCAGCTCGGCACGCTCTCCCGAGCGCGCGATCAGTGATTCGGCCTCCCGGAGATTCTGATAGGCCAGCCATGCCAACAGTGCCGTTACAGGTTCGGGCGCGATCTCATTGCTCACCGAATCAGGCTAACGCTCCGGCCAGCGATACCCATCGTCCGGCGCGCTGGCCCGACGCATTCCAGGCGGGCGCGGTGCGGGCCCGTGACCGCGCGGCGCGATCTCTCGGTGCTTTCAGGCTAAACTTGGCTGTGGCGCGGCTTCGCGCCCTACAGATGCCGCCGTGAAGGCAGGCCCGAAAGACAGCTATATGACTGACACTGACTTCATTCCCGAAAGCGCAACGGCCGCAACCTTCGAGGAGCTAGGGCTCGCCGCTCCGCTTGTTGAGGCGCTGGCGAACGAGGGAATCATTCACCCCTTCCCGATCCAGGAGCTTGCCATCCCGATCGCCCTCACCGGCGCCGATCTGATCGGACAGGCTCGCACGGGAACTGGCAAGACCCTCGCCTTCGGCACCCCCCTGCTGCAGCGCCTCGTGCTGCCCGGCAGCCGCGATTTCGATGACTTCAAGTTCTTCGGCAAACCCCAGGCGCTCGTGATGGCGCCGACCCGTGAGCTCGCGCTCCAGGTCAGTTCCGACCTCACCAAGGCCGCCGCTGTGCTGGGTGCCCGGATCCTCACCATCTATGGCGGGGTCGGCTATGACGAGCAGCTGGAGGCCCTGAAGTCCGGCGTGGATGTCGTCGTCGGCACCCCCGGGCGGCTGCTCGATCTGGCCCAGCGCCGCAGCCTCGATCTGTCGCATGTGCAGACGATGGTGCTCGATGAGGCGGACGAAATGCTCGATCTGGGCTTCCTGCCCGACGTCGAGCGGCTGACCGCAAAGACGCCGGCCTCGAGGCAGACGCTGATGTTCAGCGCCACGATGCCTGCTCAGATCGTCGCTCTCGCTCGCACTCACCTGAATCACCCGGTTCATGTGCGTGCTGAGGGCCAGGACGCGCAAGCCACGGTGCCCGACACCACCCAATTCGTCTATCAGGCCCACGACCTCGACAAGCCGGAGATCATCGGCAAGCTGCTGCAGGCACCCGAGGTCGGCAAGGTAATGATCTTCACCCGCACCAAGCGCGCCGCCCAGCGGCTCGCCGATGAACTTGAGGATCGCGGATTCGAGTCCGGGTCCATTCATGGCGACCTCAATCAGGCTCAGCGCGAGCGCACCCTCAAGAGGTTCCGCAGCGGCAAGATCAAGGCGTTGGTCGCCACCGATGTCGCAGCGCGCGGCATCGACGTCGAGGGCGTCACTCACGTCATCAACTACGAGGTCCCCGACGATCCGAAGCAGTACGTACACCGCATCGGACGCACCGGGCGCGCCGGGCGGTCGGGTGTGGCCATCACGCTCGTCGATTGGCCGGGCATCACGCCTTGGAAGGTCATCAACAAGGCGCTCGACCTTGATTTCGCCGACCCGCAGGAGACCTACTCGACCAGTCCTCAACTGCTCGCCGATCTCAACATCCCCGAGGGCACCAAGGGACGCATAGCGGAGGCGAAGAAGAAGGACGATCGCGAGGATCGCCATTCCGGTCATTCCCGCCATGGCAAGGATGGCAAGAAGCACGATCACGATCATAAGAAGTCCGACGATCACGGCCACAAGAAGTCCGACGAGAAGAAGTCGGGCGGGCCGCGCCGCAAGCGCGTTCGCCGCCGGAATGGCGAGGTCGTCGTCCGTGATGCAGAATCGTGACATGATCTTGGATCTCACTGATATGCGTGTTCTAGTCACCGGTGGCGGAGTCGGCATCGGCTTGGGCATTGTCAAGAGCTTCGCCGAGCACGGTGCGCAGGTGGCATTCACCTGGAAAACCCATCAACCCGATGAGGCACTGCTGGACGAGATCGCTGAGTTGGGCGGCAAAGCCCCGCTGGCGTTCCAGCTGGACGCCACCGACGAGGCGCAGGTCAACGCTGTCGTCGCGCGGGCCGCTGAAGCGCTTGGCGGCCTGGACGTGCTGGTCAACAACGCCGGCGGCATGGTGCAGCGCTCGACCGTCGACCAAATGCCCCTCGAACTCTGGCACGCGGTCATGGACGTCAACCTGACCAGCTGCTTCCTGGTCACCAAGGCGGCGTTGAATCATCTCAGCGAGGGCTCGTCGATCATCAACGTGGCTTCGTTGGCCGGCCAGAACGGTGGCGGTCAGGGTGCATCTGCCTATGGCGCATCGAAGGCGGCCATGCTCGGGTTGACGAAGGCATGGGCCAAGGAGTTCGCTCCGCGTCAGATCCGCGTCAACGCGGTGGCGCCGGGTCTCATTCTCGACACACCCTTCCACGAGCAGTTCAACACTGCCCAGGGACGCGCAGCGGGCATCGAGAGCATTCCGTTGAGGAGGCCCGGCTACCCGTCCGATATAGCGGGCCCCGTCCTGTGGCTTGCTGATCCGCAAGCCTCCGGTTTCGTCTCGGGGGCGACCATCGATATCAACGGTGCCGCCAACTTCAGCTGATCGCTGCCTGGGCGGGCCTTTCGGTTGATCGCTTGTCTGGTCACTTCAGGCGATCGACGTTGCCCCCTGT
>NZ_JAVTWX010000082.1:0-42206 GCF_032229645.1 Brooklawnia sp. | reverse complement strand
CCCGCCATCTCCGGCAGCCGCTGCGAATTGCGACAGCTGCTGTCCCCCAGCCCCGCCATTTCCGGCAGCCACTGACGCGTCCCGGCTATCTCAGATCGTCAGGTGATGTCACTGCCGGGGCAGCCAGCGGATCGGGGGCGCTCGACAGACCATTGATCGCACGAATCAGCCGGTATAGCGAGCCCACCTGATAGGGATCGAAGCGGCAGGCGAGCCGCGGCAGGCCGAGACGGTCTTCATCGTCCAACTCATGACGAAGGGGGCCCCGTTTGCGAATAGTGCCCCTGGTCAACATGGTGCCGAATCTCTCGTTCAGCCCGGCAACCTCCTCCTCGGTGGGTTCGCGACGCAGCCTCAGGACGAGGAGGTCCCCCACCCAGCGCAGCGAGTCGTAGTTGCGCCAGAAACCGGTGATCTCGTCAGCGGCCTCACAGACCGAATCGGTCAGCACGACCCTGCCGAAGTCATCCGGAGAGATGACGTCTGCGCCTAATAGATGCTGGTTCAAGAAGTCGCGGAAGTCGGTCCAGAAGCGCCCACCCGGCTCGTCCAGCAGAACGATCGGCGTTGGCTCAGACTTGCCGGTTTGTTGCAAGGTGAGTAGTTCGAAGAACTCGTCCAAGGTACCGAACCCGCCAGGTACACAGATGAAACCACTCGATTCCTTGACCAGCATCAGCTTGCGAGTGAAGAAGTACTTCATCGCGACGTTGTGACCATTAGCGATCGAGGAATTCGGTTTCTCCTCGAACGGCAGTCGAATCGAGACGCCCAGCGAAAGGTCCGGTCCTGCTCCCTCGGCTGCTGCCTGCATGATGCCTGGGCCGGCTCCGGTCACCACCATCCAGCCGCGTTCGGCCAACTCGGAGGCCACCCGCTTGGTCTGCTGATAGGCGACGTCGTCCGGCTTGGTGCGTGCCGAACCGAAGACCGTCACCTTGGGGACGTGCGTGAACGGCGCAAAGAGGGCGAACGCCGCCCGCATCTCGGTCAGCGCAGCGCTGGCGATCTTCAGGTCAAGCTTGTCTGCCGGGTCGGTGCCCAGCCCGATGGCGTTCGTGAGCAGGCGTTCGATCAATCCGACATTCGCGGTGATCCCGGCCTCGCCGATGGCGGTGGCGAGCGTCTGAGTCACTTCGGTGGGCAGAATCGGAGGATTGGACATGCCTTCAACACCTCTCGTAGATCTGGGATCAGTAGTCCATCTGCATGGCTTTGCGGACCTCGCTGAGCGTCTGCGTGGCGACCTCATTGGCCTTCGTGTTGCCGGCCCGCAGCACGTCGACGAGATAGCCCTGGTCAGCCACCAACTCGGCACGACGTTCGCGGATCGGCGCCAGGTGATCGTTGATCACCTCGGTGACCAGTCTCTTGAGCCCGCCGCCGCCGGCATCGCCGACCTGCTCGGCGATCTGCACCGGATCGTCCCCGGTCGCCAGAGCGGCCAGCATCAACAGATTCGACACCTCGGGACGATTCTGCGGGTCGTAGGTGATGTGCCGGTCGGAGTCGGTCTTGGCCTTCTTGATCAGCTTGGCGGTCTGATCGGCGGTCATGCCGAGTTCGATCACATTGCCGCGAGACTTGCTCATCTTGGTGCCATCCAGCCCGAGGATGTTCGGGGCCGACGAGAGCAGGGCGTCGGCGAACGGGAACACCTGCCGAGACTGGTCGGCGCGTCCATAGCGCTCGTCGAAACGGCGGGCGATCAGCCTGGTCAGTTCCAGGTGTGGCAGTTGATCCTTGCCGACCGGCACGATGTTGGCCTTGCAGAAGAGGATGTCGGCTGCCTGATGAACCGGGAAGGTCAGCATCAGCCCGCTCATCGGACGATCCGAATTCGCCAGTTCGTCCTTGACCGTCGGGTTGCGGCGCAGTTCGGCATCGGTCACCAGCGACAAGAAAGGCAGCAGCAGCTGATTGAGCGGCGCCACCGCCGAATGCGCGAAGATCGTGGAGCGCGCCGGATCAATGCCCGCGGCCAGGTAGTCGGCGATCGCGCCATAGACGTTCGCTTTCAAGTCGCCGACACCGTCGCGGTCGTAGATCACCTGGTAGTCGGCGACCAGCACCCACGAATCGAGTCCGAGGTTCTGCAGGCGCACCCGGTTGGTCAGCGAACCGAAATAGTGGCCCAAATGCAGCTTGCCGGTCGGACGATCGCCGGTCAGCATGCGGTAACGCTCCGGATGTACCTGGAGATCGGCCTCGATCTGCTCGCTGCGATTGAGGCTGGCGCGCAGAGATCCGTCGACCGAGGAGGCGAGGCCATCACCAGATTCCGCCGAGTTCGTGGGCAGATCGACTGAAGTCATGGTCGCGCTTCTCCTTCTCGTGCTGCGGTTGAGCGGGTCCAGCTTAGCGTCTCGATTAGCACCGCCCGTGAAGCCCGGCGGCTCAGTCGATCACTCCGCCATGTGCTTTGATCCGGCGCAGCAACTCATCGAAGGCCGGTGGCCGGGTGAGCGCACAGCCTAGGTCGTGGCCATTCTTGCCGGTGCCGTGGTAGTCGCTCGAACCGGTGCGTACCAGACCGAGACGGGCGCCCAGCTGGTGGTAGAGCTCGCGGGTGTTCAGATCGTGCAGCGGATAGTCCACCTCGATGCCATCCAGTCCGTGCTCGACGCGCAGCCGCTCGGTCAGCGGCCCGGTCAGCACCGTTGACATCCCGCGGATACCGGGATGCGCGAGGACCACCGCCGCCCCGGCACCGTGTAGCAGGTCGATGCCTGCGGCCAACGGCACCGCCGGGCGTCCGACGTACGCGGGCGCTTCACGGTCGAGATAGCGCTCGAATGCCTCATCGCGGTTCGCCACGTAGCCGCGGGCCACCATGGCATCGGCGACATGCGGGCGCCCCAATGAGGTCTGGGCGTCCTTGGCCTGTGCCCGCACCTCCTCGAGAGTGAGCGGCATGCCGAGGCCGTCCAGCTTGGCGAGCATCTTCGGCAGCCGATTCGCGCGCCCTGTCCGCAATCGCACCAACTCGGCGTTCAGCGCCTCGTCGTCGCGCCGCGGGCCGTATCCGAGCAGGTGCACCTCTCGGCCGTCCTGGACGGCGCTCAACTCGACCCCGCCCAATACTCCGATGCCCACGCGGCGGCCCGCTTCACGGGCCTCGTCCAGCCCTGCCAACGTGTCGTGATCGGTCAACGCGATGATGTCCAGCCCTGCTTGCTGAGCATTGAGAACCAGTCGGGTTGGACTGTCGGTGCCGTCGGAGACCCAGGAATGAGTATGCAAATCGATGCGCATGATTTCTATCCTGCCCGCCGTTTCTCCAACAGACCACGCAGCGAAGAAACAGCCACCGACATCCGTGCCAGATCGACCGGTCCGGACGCCAACTCGTCGAGTACCGCCTGCTGCTGAGCTGCGTCCGGATTGGCCTGCCACCAACGGTCGACGATCGCCTCGGCTGTGGTCAGCTCGGGCCCGGCAAGCTCCAGCGCCGCTCCGGTGACGGCTGCCTGGGCGTTGATCAGATCGTCGCGCACCGCTGCTCTGGCCATGATCTCCCAGCGTCCGGTTCGCGGCAGCTCGAGTGAGCGACGCAACGCGCGTTCGATACCGAGTTGCTCGCTCAACCGGAAGTAGACCTGCGCGCAGCACGGGACATCGCGTCCATATTGCCTTGCCACCCGGACGATGGGCAGTGCGGAGTGGGCCAGCGACCAGCGCGCAACCCGCTCGGCCAGCCCGGCGTCCAGGCCACGAGCGGTCAGAACGTCCGCGCTTGCCCGGTAACGCTGCACACCGGCCTGGGTGAGCAGCTCGGGAAGTCGGGCCATGACCTCACGCACGCCGGGCTTGAGCTCGGCGACAACCGCCTCGATATCGATGCCGCTGCGGTGGGTCCGCAGGATCCACCGGGTAGCGCGTTCGACCAGATGGCGGATCTGCACACGCACCAGGGTCTGGGTATCGGCGTCGGTGTTCCAGGTTGTGAGCGCGGACTCTTGGGCCCCGGCATCCATCAGGTTGCGGGCGGCCAGCTGCGCCCGGACGATATCGTCCGCACCCGCGCCGGTCTCGGAGGCGAGCCGGTGGGCGGCGCTGATCCCCTGGGAATCGACGAAGCGGTTCACCGCGACGGTCGTGATGATCTGCCGGGCCAACGGATGAGCCGGTATCTGATCGACGAAACGTCCTCGCAGCGCCGACGGGAAGTACTTGATCAGGCGGTCGCGAAGATAGGGGTCCTCCGGCAGATCACCGGCCAGTAGGTCGTCGGCCAGAGCGTTCTTCACGGTGGCCAGCAGCATGGCCAGCTCGGGACTGGTCAACCCGTGCCCCTGGGCGGGCCGGGCCGCCAGCTCCTGACTGGACGGCAACCCATCCTGGCCCCTGTCGAGCCTACCGGCGGCCTCCAGCGCGCTGATCAGATCGTCATGGACGCCCGCGTTGGCCCGCGCCTGCAGCAACGAATTGGCAAGCGCCCGGTTTTGCACCACATTTTGGTGCAGCACGATCTCCGCAACCTCGTCGGTCATCTGCCGTAGCAAAGCGTTGCGCTCGTCGCGATCCAGTAGGCCTGCGGCGATCGCGGTGTCGAGCAGGATCTTGATGTTCACTTCATGGTCGGAGGTCGCCACGCCAGCCGAATTGTCGATGAAATCGGTATTGATCTTGCCTCCGGCAAGCGCATACTCGACCCGCGCCGCCTGAGTCCAACCCAGGTTGCCGCCCTCGCCGACACAGCGGGCGCGCACCTTCGACGCGTCCACCCGCACGGCATCGTTGCTGCGGTCGTCGGCCGCGCTGTGTGGTTGCCGGGTCGCCTTCACCCAGGTGCCGATGCCGCCGTTCCACATCAGGTCGACCGGCGCGCTCAGGATCGCCTTGATGATCTCGTTGGGCGTCAGCTGCGTGATGGACGCATCCAGACCAAGACTGCGGCGTACCGGTTCGGTCACCGGGATCGACTTGGAGGTACGCAGGTAGACCCCACCGCCGGAGCTGATGGCCTCGCTTCGGTAGCCGTCCCAGCCGCGGCCCTCGGTGAACAGGCGAGAGCGCTCGGCGAACGAGACCTGCGGCTCGGGATCCGGGTCGAGGAAGATGTGGCGGTGGTTGAAGGCCGCGACCAGCCGGATGTGGGATGAACGCAGCATGCCGTTGCCGAAGACATCGCCCGCCATGTCGCCGATGCCTACGCAGCTGAAGTCGTGGGCGGCCGGATCGACCCCCAGTTCGCCGAGATGGCGTTGCACCGAGATCCATGCGCCGCGGGCCGTGATCCCCATCTTCTTGTGGTCGAAGCCATCCGAACCACCCGACGCAAATGCGTCTCCGAGCCAGTAGCCGCGCGCCAGCGCGATCCTGTCGGCCATGTCGCTGAACGTCGCGGTGCCTTTGTCGGCCGCCACGACGAGGTAGGAATCGTCATCGTCCCAGGCCACCACCCGGTCCGGGCGCACGATCAGCTCGCGCGCAGGCTTCCCGGTACCCGTCGCATCCATCGCGGCGGCACTGTGCTGGGTCGGGTCGGCATGCACGCGGTTGTCGGTCACCGATAGCAGAGCGTTGATGAACGCCGCATAGCTGGCCCGCGCCTCGGCGATCCGCGCGGCGGGCTCTAAACCGGCCAGCCGTAGCGGGTAGAAGCCGCCCTTGGAGCCGACCGGGACGATGATCGCGTTCTTCACCGTCTGCGACTTGACCAGGTCCATCACCTCGGTGCGGTAGTCCTCCGCCCGGTCCGACCACCGGATACCACCACGCGCCACCTTGCCGAAGCGCAGATGGACACCCTCGACCTGCGGCGAGTAGACGAAGATCTCGTGCGCGGGTTGCGGTCCGCGCGCGAATTCCAGCTTGCGGGGATCGATCTTGAGCGCGAGCGCATCTCGTCGCTGGCTAGTTCCTTTGGCGATCAGGGGGTCGTCCAACGCATAGAAATTGGTGCGCACCAGCGCGGTGATGACCGCCAGGTACTGGCGAAGCATCCGGTCCTCGTCGAGCACGGCGATGGTGTCGATCACCTGGCGTACCTGCTCGGTCAGGTCCTCGACTCGGGCGGCCCGGTCGGCTCCCGGCGTGAGCCATGGCGTGAACTTTGCCTCGAAGAGATCCACCAGCATCGTGGTGATCTGCTTGTGCTTGTTCAGGGTCTCGGCGATATATGGCTGGGAGTAGGTGGTTCCCAACTGGCGCAGGTAGCGCGCGATTGCACGCAGCAGCCCGACCTGGCGCCAGTTCAATGCGGTCTGGGTCACCAGCCGGTTCAGTCGGTCGGCCTCGGCCAGCCCCGCGTAGCTGGCGGCTACCGCGGCGGTGAATCGTGCTCTGGCCTCGTGTGACCAGCCGACGAGGCGCTCCGCTCCGCCGGGCAACCGCAACCCGAAGTCGTAGACGTGCGCGTCCACGCCACGCAACCGCAGGTCGAATGGACGCTCGTCGATAACGTCCACGCCCAGGTTCGACAGGTGCGGCAAGATCTGCGAGAGCATCATCTCGGAGTCAACCCGCACGATCTTGAGCCGGAAATCCACGCCGTTCTCCGGTGGGCTAGGAACATACATGGCCTCGACCATGTCGTCGGGCCCGCTCACCTGGTTCAGCAGCATCAAATCGTCGACGGCATCCAGCGGCGAATACTGTTCCTTGTAGCCGTCCGGGTATTGGACGCCGCGCTGGGAACTGTCCAGTCGCTCGGCAATCTGGATGAACCGGTCGTCCCAGCTGCGGGATGTCTCCTCGATCGCCCTCGACAGCCGCTCGATATCCAGATCTGGCAGCTCGTGTCCGTCCGGCATTTTCAACGTGACGTGCAGGCTGGCCAATTGAGCGTCCGAAATCTGAACGCTCCACTGAGACGACTGCGCTCCGGTCACCGAGAGCAGCAACTGCTCGATCCGCTGGCGCACCGAGGTGTTGTAGCGTTCGCGCGGCAGATGCACGAGTACCGAGATGAACCGTCCCCAGCGGCCCGGTCGTACGTGGGTGATCACCCAACGGGGATCCTCCACATCGGCGATCTCGGCGATGATCGGGGTCAGCTCCTCGGTGCTGGCCTCGAAGAGATCGTCCCTGGGATGAGCCTCGATAGCGGCGGCAACCGATCGTCCGCCATAGGAGGCCGGATCGTAGCCGATGGCCGCACTGATCTGGCGGGCCTTGCCACGCAGTACCGGAATGTTGGCCACCGGCTCGCTCAGCGCGGCCGGCATGAACAGGCCGAGGAAACGGCGCTCGACATGGGCACCATCCGGCTCGATCAGATGGAGCGCGAGATAGTCCAGATAGCTGGATCGCAGCACGGTGGAGCGTACCGAATCCTTGGTGATCACCAAGAGTTGGCCCTCCCGCGGCACCGCACCAAAACTCTGGGCGGCTCTGGCGTCGCCGGTCAAGATGCCGAGCCCACCGGGCAACGGCCGCAGCCGGTTGCCGGTCAGCTCGAAGTCGCGGGCACCGAGCAACAAGAAGCGGTCGTCGGCGCACCAGCGCAACATCTGGGCCGCGGTGGCGGCGTCCGCGTTGTCGCCGGAATCGGCCTGTTCTGCTGCGCTTAGCAGCCGGGCATGCATCGCGTCATGGTCACGGGTCGCCGCTTCGAGATCGGCCAGGCTGTTCTCGAGCGCCTCCGCCAAGTCGGGCAGCGCGTCCTCTGCCGATGCACCCACCGGCGGGTAAAGCTCGATCCACAGCCACGCTTCGGCGACCGCAGCCTTGCCCTCAGCGCGATGGACGACAGTGACCAGGTTTCCTGCCGCGTCCCGCGCGACCTGGTACTGCGGGTGGACGAGGTCGCGAACCGCCCAGCCCTGACCGCTCAGCACCATGGTCACGGTGTCGACCAGCCAGTCCTTGTCATCGGTGACGACGGTGAGCACGGTATGACCGCCGGCGTCCCAGCCGTCGATATCCAGCGTCGGGGTGAACAGCTCGATATGGGACTCCCCCGGCAGCCTGCGCCAAGCCAGTTTCGCGTGATGCATCAGCGCATTGGCGATCAGCTTCGGCGGCCGGGTGAGCAGCAGCGAATTGTCGGCGTGCCTGAAATAGTGCTGGAGGAACTCGGTGATCCGCTCTGGCCCGGCGAGGTTGATACCGGCGCTCGCCGCCAGATCAGCCACCTTCCGGAGCAAGTGATCACGATTCGGCCGTGGATTGCGACGAGCGTCGCTGTTCATTTCCTGGTCACACTCCCGTGCTCCGAGCATCTGCCTTCAGCGGAATCCTTGTCAAGCAACACTAGTGGCCACGATGCGTCGGCGAGTAGGACTTCGCCGTGTCCGATGGAAGTACGCAACAATAGAGCCCATGCAGATCACCGCCCGACACAGCTACTTCGCCAGCCCCGGCCAGATCCTCGTGATGATGGCGGACGAACGCTGGCTCGCCGAGATCGCCCGCCGCGCGGGCGCGCAAGAATGGGATGTCTCGGTCGACACGCAGGGCAGCCACGTCTGGGCCGCGATGCCCGCTCCGGCGCGCGCGCAACGCTTCACCGGCCCCACGATGAAGGTGGGCCTCACCATCGCTTGGAGCCCGCTCACCGATGTCGGCATCAGCGACGGGAGCCTCGATGTGAGCACCCCGGGGATGCCTGCCAGCATGACCGGTACCGCCCATCTGGCCGCGGAGGGTGCGGTGAGCATCGTCACCTACCTCGCCAACTTCGCCATCACCGTCCCGCTGATCGGCAAGTCCTTGGAGCAGGCCGCCGCCCCCTATGTGCGCCGCATCATCGACATCCAGCAGAGCGTGGGCACTGACTACCTGGCGGAAAATCTCTAGGAGATCGCGATGACCCGGCAGAGGATGTCACTTCGGGAGCGCCAACAGGAGCAGGCAAGACGCGAGATCGTCTCTGCCGCGCTGCAGCTGATCTCTGCGGAGGGTACCGAGGCGATCACCATTGACCGGCTGTCTGTTGAGGCCAATATGGCCAGAGCAACACTGTATGCGCGGTTCCCTGACGGCTTGGACGCGATCATCGCGGCTGCTTACGCGGCCGTCAGCGATCAGATCACCCAAAGCAGCGCTGCGGCGATATCGCCCGGCAGCGCATGGGATGAGTCGATGCTGGCGTGGGCCCAGTGCTTCGTCGACGTATCCGCCCAGCCCGGCATCGGGCGTTTCTATAACGTTGTCGGGCCGCGGATGAACGCGGCAGGCCAGGTCGTCGGACGCGGCTCCGAAGCGACGATGGCAGCCTTCGAGCAGCTTCTCGGCCGCGCTGTCGGCGAGGGCGCGCTGCCCGCTGACGCGCCGGTGCAGGCGCTGGCCGTGATGCTGGTCGGGGCGCTGCGCGAGTCGGGGATGGCGATAGCCCGGGGATCGGTGACTGCGGAGCAGGCATTGACATCATTCAGCTGGCTGCTGCAGCGGCTCAGCCGCTAGCCAGCACCGGGCTCACGCAGGGAAACTGGACCTGCCCGCGAACCCGAAATCGCTCAGCATCGATACGCCGTTGATAGCCCGCGACCGGGGCGAGGCGAGCATCAGCACCGCCCATGCCGTCTCCTCGGGCGTCTGCACCGGGTAGCCGGCGCCGTCGAATGACTTCACTCCGAGACCTCGGCGCGCCATCGGTGTGTCCACGATGGACGGGCAGACCGAATTCACCCGGATGCCATCATCGAATAGCTCCAAGCTGAGAGCCTGAGTGAGCTGGCGGACCGCGCCTTTCGAGGCGATATATGGCAGCATCCCGGGAGCGGAGACGAACCCGGAGTCAGAGCCGATCAGCACTACCGAGGGCGAGGCCGAGCACCGCAGGAATCCCAAAGCGGCCTGCACGGTGGCGAATGCTCCCACCACATTGATATCCAGCGCGGCGCGGAACCCTTCTGGGGTGAGATCGTCGACCGCGGCTCCGAATTCGCCTTCCACCCCGGCGCTGGTCACGACAATGTCAATGCCGCCGAGCCTCTCGCCGAGTTCGGCGACTGCCTCGCGCAGCTGCCCTGTCTCGCGCACGTCGGCAATCGCCGCCGCCCACGGGCCGCAGTCATCGAGCTCGCGGGCAAGCGCGCCGACTGCTTCTGGGCGCCGGATGATCACCCCGGCCGAGGCGCCCTCGCCCAGAGCTGCCTTCGCTACCGCCAGTCCGATCCCGGACGCGGCCCCGGTCACCAGCACCCTCGTGCCCTCAAGCTGCAGCGACACTTCAGCAGCCTCCCGTCGCGGATGCCAGCACGGCAGTCAGTCCGTCGGCGAAGGCTGCGGCGAAAACGTCTGCATCGGAACGACCAAAGGCCAGCGGAGGCCTCACCTTCATGACATTGTCGTATCTGCCTATCCGTGCGCCCAGGACGCCGCATTCCCGCAGCTCCTCGGTGAGCCAGCCCGCTGTCTGCGCGGCCGGACGGCCATCATCGCCGGTCAGCTCAATGCCGAGATAGAGCCCATCGCCCCGCAAGTCCGCGATCTGGGGCAGACCGGGGGCGAGCGCGGCCAGCTTGGCCCGCAGGTATTCGCCGGTTGCCTTTGCCTTGCTCATCAGCCCGGCATCATCCATCTCATCGAGCACGGCCGCCGCGGCAGCGGTCGGCACCGCCGTCGTCGCGAAGGTGTTGAAATACTGGTTGCGCGAGGAGAACTCATCCCCCAGTGCCGATGGCAGCACAACCGCGCCGATCGGCAGGCCATTGCCCATCGGCTTGCCGAGTGTCACCAGGTCGGGCACCAGACCATACTTCTGGTAGCCCCACATCCACGAGCCCAAACGCCCGAAACCCGACTGGACCTCGTCGGCAATGTACAGCCCGCCCTCGCTTCGGACCCGATCGGCCAGCCCTTGCAGGTACGCGGCCGGAACCCGGGGCAGACCCTCGGTGGAGAAGCTGGCATCGAGCAGCACAGCTGACACGCGATGCCCCGACGCGGCCAACGATGCCAAAGCCTCATCCGCCTCGACGAGTGCCGAGGAGACGATTGCCGAGATCTCTGCCTGGCCGGCGCCCTGCGGAACGTCGGGGATCGTGATGGCGCGCACGTGTTCTCCGAGGGGCTCCCGCACCGTCAGACCCGTGGTGAGCTGCGCCAGCATCGTGGTGTTGCCGTGATAAGAGAAATCGGAGATCAGCACCCCGTTGCCGCGGGCGTGCTGCCGGGCGATCCGCAGCGCCAGCTCGTTGGCCTCCGACCCGCTGTTCACGAACATCACCCGCTCCAGCCCAGGCTCGAAAGTGGCCAGCAGGCGCTCGGCGTAGGCGATCGGCTGCTCGGTCAGATACCGGCTGTTGATATTGATCTGGCTCAGCGCATCGCAGACCGCTTCGCGCACCCGCGGATGGCTATGGCCGATGTGCGGCACATTGTTATACGCGTCCAGATAGCGCTTGCCTGCGGAGTCGATCACCCAGCTTTTCTCCCCCCGCACTAGTTCGAGGGGCTCGGCATAGAACAGCGGGGAGCGCGAGCCCAAGGTGGCCAGTCTGCGGCGCATCAGCGGCGTTCGTGCCACGGCCTCTCGGGGACGGCCGTTGGTGATCAGTGCGGTGTCGGTCAACGTGTGACTCCGTTCATGGTTGCTGTGGATCTGAACTCAGTGCGTCCGGCCGGAGCCAGGCTATTCCCGCTGGCCTGCAGTCAGATAGCCGCGGGCCATAGATATAACGTGCGGCATGAAATCGTCGCGCAAGAACTCGGCCGCCTCATCGCCCCGCCGGTCGGCTGCCCAGCCCAGGTAGGTGAGCATGCGGGCCAGCAGCAGGCTCGGCCAGGCGGCAAGCTGTGCATCAGAGATCGCCCTGACGCGCTGGTAGCCCTCGAATAGGGCCACCTCGTAGCGCGGGTAGTCGGGATGCGAGGTGAGGAAGCCCAGCACGGTGGCAAGGTCGAACAGATACCAGCCCGATCCCGCATCGTCGAAGTCGATGACCGTCAGCCCTGCCGAGCCCCAGAGCAGATTCTCGAAGGTCAAGTCGCCATGCAGCAGCCCGAATTCGCCCGGCCCGGCGGGCAGCGCGGCGAGTGTCTGGCCGATCCGGCTCATCGCACGGCGCAGATCGGCCTTATCGTCCTCGTTTTCGGCCAGCCGCAGCGGGTCGCCCCACAGCGGACGCAGACCCACCAGCCCGGCGCAGTCCCAGCTCAGCCGGGCGTCCGCATTCAGCCTGCCCGATTGCTGGGCGCTGATGATCGCCTCATGCATGCGGGCGGCCAGTTCACCGACCTTTTCGATCTCGGCCACGCTGGGCACCGCAGCTCCCACAAAGACGTCGGTGACATCGCCGAGCTGGACCATATCCGGTATCCAGCGCTGAAGGTCAACGAAGAATGCGACCTGGTCAGGGCCGATGATCTGCTCAACCAGCAGGCCTGCCGCAGAGACGATCGGCTCAGGAACCGCAATCCCGGCCTCGCCCAGCACCGTCAGCAGCTCCATCTCGCATTCGATCGCCGCCCGGGTCTGGTATCCCGGACGATGCAGCCGTAGCGCGCAACTGCCGCTTGCGGTATCGACGCGGAATACCCAGTTCTCCCGGTATTTCACGAAATGGACCGATGCCTGGGTGATACCCCATGCGATGCAGGCCTGCCGTACCACCGGCGGCATCGACGCCGGCAATTGCGTATCGATCTCGATGTTGCTGTGCAGTGCCGGGCCGGCCGCCCACTCCTGCGCACCGGGCTGAGCGCTCATGAGGCCAGCGCCTCGATGTCGTTGCCGAGGCCCGCGTAGGTCACCGGGCGGGTCCGCTTGAGGATCTGCGAGTAGACCAGTCCCACAATCACCGCGATCGGAAGCAGCCACGGCAATGCGGCGATCACGGGCGAATCGGAGCCTGCCATCGTGCCGAAGTTCGCGATCGCCAAGGTGACGATGACCGCAAGCCCGAGAGCGCCGATCGATGGCATCACCAGAGTGCTCCAGATCCGGGGGTCGCGGTTGCGCCGGAAGTTGACGATGATCGCGATAGCGGCCAGCAGCTGCAAGGAGATGATGCCGAGCGTCCCGAATCCGGTCATGGCCGGCACCAGCGAGGTCATCGGGTCAGCGCCAACGACCGCGAAAACTCCGACAACGGCCAGTGAAAGCGCAATCTGAACCAGCGAGGCGTTGACCGGCGCACCATTGAGCGAGCGCGTCCGGCTCAGCCACTGCGGCAGCACCCGGGCCCGCCCGAGCGCGTAGAGATACCGCGTCGCCGAGCTGTGCAGTGCGAGCAAGGCGGCGAAGAGGCTGACCAACAGCAGCAGCTGCATCACGAAGGTGTATCCCGGCCCCAGGTAGGCATCGGCGATGGCGAAGACCAGGTCGCCGGCAGCCAGATGCTCCAGCGCGACCGATTGGGTCTCCATCACGCCGAGTGCGCTGATGAATGCCCAGGTGGTGAAGGTGGCAAATGCCCCGATCAGGCTGATCGCGATGATGGTCGCCTTGGGAATGGTCTTGCCCGGCTCCTTGGCCTCCTCGGAGAACAGGCCGGTGGCCTCGAATCCGACGAAGGCGTTGGCGGCGAACAGCAATCCCAGGCCCAGCGATCCCTGACCGATGGCCTGCGGGCTGAAGGCCCGAATGGCGAACCCGGTACGGCTCAGGATCACGAAATCCAGGACCAGCAGCACGGCCATCTCCAGCACCAGCGAGACTCCGAGGAATTTCGCGCTGAAACTCACTCCCTGCCTGGTGAAGATCCACGCTGCCGCTCCCATGATCAGTGACCAGGTGACCCAGGGGATCTCGACCCCGATCAGCGGCCCGAGAATGGCTTGGAAGAAGAAACCGGTAGTGCCGAAGGCACCAATAACAAAGCCGTTATAGCCGAGCAGTGCGATGAGCCCCGAGACGAGGCCTGCCCGATTGCCGAGGGCGCGCACAGTGTACGCGTAGAACCCGCCCGCGCTGACCATGGTCTTCGACATCTGACCGTAGCCAACAGCGAAACACAGCATGACAGCGGTCACTACAACGAACGATGCGGCCATGCCGCCGCCGTTGCCGACGGCCATGCCGATAGAGGCAACGACCACCATGCCGGTCAGCGGGGCGACCGCCGCCAGCACCAGAAAGACGATATGCGCAACGCCGAGTTCGTTGCGGCTCAAAGTGACGCTCGGGGAAGTTTGGATTGTCGCAGTCATGGGCTTCTCCGTCAGAAAGGGACCGACCCCGCCGCATCCGTAATGCGGCGATGAAGCTAGTTCAGCATACCGATCATTCAAAGCTTGAACTATGAGTCTAGTTGTAACGTAACTGCACGATCTTGTTACACCGCTGCCATCAAACAGCTGGCCTTGGCCCGGCATGCTCGTCTCAGCGAGACGTGCACGCCAAGCCGACCGGTCCGCAAGGCGCGGCACGACTGACGGAGGTGCGGAGCCATGCCGAAAATCGTCGATCATGCCCAGCGCCGCGCCGAGATCATCGACGCGACGCTGACCCTCATCGCCGCCGAAGGCGTGACCGCAGTGACCTCGCGAGGCCTCGCCAAGCATCTCGGCATCTCCAACGGCGCCCTGTGGCGCTACTTCGACGACAAGGCAGACCTGCTGGCGGCGGCCTACCGCACTGTGGTCACCAATACCAACAAGCGGGCTGCGGCCGCACTGAAGGGCGCCCACGGGGCCGAGGCCGTGCTCGCCTTCGTGGAGGCACTGCTACCGCTCACCGATATCGCCGGCCAGGAGGCAAAGGTGGTCGTCGGATTCTGGGGACTCGCCGCCGCCGACCGCGCCGCCAGCAGCCTCGGGCGCCCCGAGCTTCAAGAATGGGATAAGCAGATCGAAGTGCTCCTGCACCGGGCCCGCCAGGCCGGCGAAGTGCGAAACGAAACACCGGTTAGGGCACTGACAACCATGCTGCTGAGCTACGTCGTCAACACCCAGGTCGAGTACGTCTTCCAGGGTCCGGAGACCACCCGCAATATCCTGCAACCCGTGGCCGAAATCTTGCAGACCTTCCGCACAGGCTAGCCACGGCTCCGCATATCTGGTTGTCAGATCGGTATTCCGCACCGCCCGTCGAGCCACAACCGCTCAGCGTCCGCCCGGTACACCGCAACATAGTTGTCATATTTGCGAAACTTTTCGTGTACATGCGTTCATTAATGTACCGCTCACAGCACACGGAAGGACACAGCGATGATCTGCATCTGCGCCGCAGGCTCCAACACACGGGCTCCCCCGGCGCTGGCCAAGCCACCAGACCCGGATCCTGAACCCACGATCCAGTGCCGGGGCCGGCGGCCCCGCCGACAACACGTCTCAGCCAGGACCCGGCCCGGCCACTACTGGCAAATGGGCCTCAGCCTTTGGGAGCCATTGGGGGTTAACGACCCGAATTCTCGCGTGTCACCCCAGATTACTTGACCTGCATTTATCGTGCGCAGTAATCGAGCTCCACCCTTTTCTTTCAGCTGCGAGCACTTTCCAGTATCTCAGCGGAACAGGCAACAACTCTTGACCGCTACTCTTCGCGGCCAGATCAGATCTTGTGTGCGAATCAATCACACGCAGATCCAGCTTTTCAACCGTCCGATAAGCAACTGCACGGGATCTCCAAATCGTCCCGAAAGGACTCATCATGGCAAAATTCGCCCGCACGGCCACCGTAATCGCCGCCGTGACTATGGTTATCAGTCTTTCGGCCTGCTCATCTGGAAACACGGTCGGCAGCACCGGCTCGGAAAACGCACCCAATGGGGCTCTGGCCTGGAGTTTCCCCACCCAGGATGTCAGCATCTGGAATGCCCAGCTGAAGCTCATGGAGCCCATGGTCTCCGAAGCCGGCTACGAATTGCTCACCGATAGCCCCAATTTCAATGTGACCACCCAGGTATCTGACTGGGAGTCGTGGGTGGCCCGTGGCGATGTCAAAGCAATCGGCGGTTTCCCGGCGGATGCATCGTCCATGACTGCCGTTACCGCCCAGGCCGCATCCGCCGGCATTCCGGTGATCGGATATGCCGGAAAATGGGACGGTGTTGATCATGCCGTGCTGATCTCGAATTACGACGCCGGAATGCAGGTCGGCCAGGCCGCCGGCGAATGGATCAATCAGACCTATGGCGGCCAGAGCGTGCGAGTCGCGACTATGTCGGATACCACCGCTCAGCTGGGCCAAGATCAGCTCGCCGGTCTCAAAGCCGGGCTCGCTGCCAGCGGAGCAAAAGCCGAGATATCGCAGCTGGAGGCCAAGACCCGCAACGACGGCTACAGCCAGGCCCAAAGCCAGCTGGTCGCCCACCCCGACACAGTGGTGTGGCTCGGCATCGGGTCAGATATGGTGCTCGGCGCCCGGCAGGCGCTGATCGACAGCGGTGTGCCCGCCAACGATCCGAAGCACTACGTCAGCGCCACCGATGCCGACTCCGAAGCACTCGATCTGATCGCCAGCGGCAACGACATGTGGCGGACCTCCTTCGCCTGGAATGCCCAGGACCTGGCCGAGGCCAATGTCAAGCAGCTGCTCGCGGCAGCCAACGGCTCGCTCAGCGGCGACATCGAGGTAGGCGTGGCCCAGGTGACCAAGGACAATGTCGATGACTTCCGCAACAACTAGCCCGGCCGGCCCAGCCGGCCCGCCTGCTCCTCCGCGTATCTCGTTCGACTCTGTCAGCCGGGTCTTCGGCGCGACCACCGCGCTGTCTCAGGTGAGCTTCGCGATGGCTCCGGGCGAGATCGTCGGCCTGCTCGGCCACAACGGGGCCGGTAAGACGACCCTGATCAATATCGCCAGCGGGGCGCTCGCGGCCGGTTCGGGCACCGTAGCGATCGACGGAGAGGTGCTCAACGGGCTGGGCCCGGCGCGGATCGCCGAGCGCGGACTGTGCGTGGTGAGCCAGGTGCCCAGTCTGATTCCGGGCATCTCGGTCTGGGACAATCTCTTCCTCGCCGATACCCGCAGGCAATCCCATCACGAAAGGGTCGAGGCCGCGCGCAGCGCAATGGCCGAGGTGGGGCTCGGCGATATCTCACTGCACACCCAGGTCTCGTTGCTCTCGGTCGGTGAGCGGCAGCTCGTTTCGCTGGCGCGCGGATTAGTCCGGGGCGATATCAGGGTGCTGCTGCTCGATGAGCCGACAGCCGCGCTGGGCCTGCCGGAGACCCGCACCTTGCACGGGCTGGTCCGCCGGTTCGCCGCGTCGGGCACCTCGGTTATCTACGTCTCCCACCGGCTGCCCGACGTCATGGATATCTGCACCCGGGCGGTGATCTTCAACTCCGGCGCAGTGGTCACCGACCGGCCGATGTCGGAGCTGTCGCTGGCCGAGCTGGCTTCCGCGCTCGCCCCCGGCTACACCGACCTCGAACCGGCCGCAGTCACTCCCGGCGAGGTCGTGCTGCGCACTCACGACCCCGACCCCGCCGGTCTCCAGCTCGAGTTCCGGGCGGGCGAGGTGGTGGGAATGTTCGGAATGGCGGCCGGAATCGAATTTGACATCCTGACCGCATTGTTCGGGCTGGGCACCAACAGAAAAACCGACGACCTGACATTCGAGCTCTTCGGCCACCCGTTCGCCGCCAGCGGGCCATCGGAGGCGATCCGGGCAGGCATCCACCTGGTGCCGGCCGACCGCGAGACCGATGGCCTGGCACACAACCTGAGCGCCCGGGAGAACGTGATGCTGCCCTGGTATCACAGTGTCGATCCCGGCGGCATTCTGCGCGCGGCCACCGGCTCTGAGATCTATGCGCAGGCACGCTCCTTGCTGAATGTCCAGGGGCCCTCCGGCGACCAGTCGATCGACACATTCAGCGGCGGCAACCGCCAAAAGCACCTGCTGGCCCGCTGGATGCTGCCGCACCGCCCGCAGCTCCTGCTGCTCTTGCAGCCCACCCAGGGAGTCGATATCCGCGGCAAGAACGACATCGTCCGCGCCGTGCAGAGTTTCGCTGCCGAGGGCTGCTGCGTCATCGTCGCCTCCTCCGAGTCGGACGAGATCGCCCGCATGTGCAACCGCTCCTACGTCATCTATGGCCATCGCGCCACCCACGTCGAAGCAGGAGCCGAGATGGAGGGCGACCTGCTCTCCGGCCTGCTGGCCCTGTCCGGCGACTCACTCTTCCAGACAGGTAGGGATTCATGAAGCTGCCAAGCTCAGAGAGCATCCGGATGCTCCTCGTCCGCAACGGTGTCTTGCTGGCACTGGTCGCGCTGATCGCCGTATTCGGCATTCTCAATCCGCGCTTCCTCAGCGCACAGAATCTGCAGACCATCTTGCTGCAGATCTCCGAGCTGGGCCTGATCGCGTTGCCGGTGGCATTCGTGGTGATGCAAGGCACCGTCGACATGTCGGTCGGCTCGATTGCGACGCTGGCCGCGGTGATCGGCTCGCAGGTCATGGTGGCAACCCAGAACCCGCTGTTCGGCGTCGCCGCAGGATTGGCGGTGGGCGTTATCGCCGGACTGCTGAACGGCGTACTGGTCGCCAAGGCGGGGCTGAACCCGTTCGTGGTCACCCTCGGTTTCCTCAGTGCCTGGGGCGGCCTGGCACTGTTCCTCTCCGATGGCCGCACGATCAGCGGACTGCCCAAGTCGTTCACCAATCTCGGCTCGGCCTCCATCATGGGAATCCGGATGCAGATCGTCTTGCTGGTGATTGCGATCATTGCCTCCTGGTTCACCTTGAACCGGACCGCACGCGGACGCGAGATTCTCGCTGTCGGCGGGAATACCCGGGCCGCACATCTGATGGGCCTGCCGGTCTCGCGGATCAAGGTCACCACCTACGTCGTCAGCGGTCTGGTCGCCGCCTTCGTCGGTCTGCTGCTCTCCGCGAAGCTCGGGGCCACCAGCCCGGTGGTCGGCCAGGGCCTGGAGGTGGACGCGCTCACCGTGGTCCTGCTCGGCGGCATCGCGTTCGAGGGCGGCTCGGGCCGGATCAGCGGCGTGGTCTACGGCCTCGCCTTCGTCGGGGCTCTCAAGAACGGCCTGGTCATCTTGAGCGTCTCCCCTTACCTGCAGACCGTGATCGTCGGTCTCACCCTTGTCGCAGCGGTCATGCTGGACCGCTCGATCCAGCAGGCAGTGGCACGCGCCATCAATCTCAACGGACGCAAATCCAGCTCCGCCAGCACCCAGAACTGAAGGGACAGCTGAAATGATCGAGAAAGTCTTCACCAACGGCCACGTCTATACCGGCGAAAGCGCACAGCCATGGGTCAGCGCCTTCGCAATCGAGAACGGGCAACTGGCGGCGCTCGGCGACGACCGCGCCGCCGAAAGCTGGATCGGCGCGCAGACCGAAGTCATCGACCTGGAGGGCGCATTCGTGATGCCCGGGTTCGTCGATGCCCACTGCCACTGCGCCTTGCAGGGCCAGACCGAGGTCTTCGAGCATCCCGTCGAGCCGACCCTGGATCTGGAGGGCCTGCTGGCCGAGATCCGCAAAGCGGTGACCGGGCTGCCTGAGGGAGCCTGGGCGGTGGTCAGCCCCTACAGTGCTGCTTTGCAGACGCAGGTGGAGACCGCAGCGGCGCTGGCGCGCCTCGACGAGGCGGCGGCCGGGCACCCGGTGATCGTCCGTGAGTACAGCCGTCACAACCGCTGGGTCAGTTCCGCTGCCCTGGCCGCGGCCCGAATCGATGCCTCGACTCCCGATCCCGAGCACGGAACCGTCGTGAAGGATCCGGTCAGCGGCGGACTCACCGGCGTGCTCTATGAATCTGCCGGCCTGCCGGTCGAGCACGCCTTCCTCGCCGCCCGGGCGCTGAGCGCGCAGGATCACTCCCGCAGCGTGCGCGAGGGGCTGCGCATCCTCAACAGTTTCGGTATCACCGGGGCAGCCGACGCGGCGGCCTCGGAGCAGATCATGGCCGGCGCCGCCGCGCTGGATGAGGCAGGCGAACTATCCGCCTGGGTGGTGAGCGCGATGCCTGCCAACGACCACATCTTCGGCTTCGAGCCGATCGGTGCTGCCTTGTACGGGATCGGCAGTGAGCTGAGCACCAGCCATCATCGTCCCAACTTCGTCAAGGTCTTCTTGGATGGCGTTCCGCCGGCCCGTACGGCAGCCTTCTCGCAGCCCTATCTTCCCCAGCCCGGCGATGGGCCCGGCCAGCAGACCTGCGGCGAGACGCTGTTCGCCGAGGACGAGCTGTTCGACGTTCTGTTCGAGGCCGCCGGCCGGAATCTGTCCGCGATCATCCATTGCACCGGGGACGCCTCCATTCATCTGGCCCTGAACGCGATCGAGCGCCTGCGCAACGCCGGCTGCACCGAGCAGAGCTATCACCTGTCGCACTGCCAGTTCATTCTGCCCGCAGACCAGCCCCGCCTCGCCGAGCTGAATGTTGTCGCCGAGATGTCACCCTTCTTTTGGGTGCCGGGCCCGGTGCCCGAGGCCATCTCCACGATCGTGCCCGCCGAGATCGCAGGCGACATTCATCCGAACCGCAGACTGCTCGATCTGGGCGTGCAGCTGGTCAGCGGATCGGATTGGCCATGCAGCGACACCCCCGATCCCTGGTATGCCATCCATGGCCTGGTGACCCGCGCTGATCCGCTCGGGCTCACCCCCGGCGTCCTCAATGGCGATCAGGCCATCAGCCTGCCCGAGGCGATCACGATGTGTACCTCATCGGCCGCGGATTCGCTGGGACTGGGCGAGCTCACCGGCTCCCTGAAAGCCGGGAAATCGGCGGATTTCATTGTCTGCGACCGCAATCCGTTTACCATCGCGCCGGGCGAGCTGTCCCAGGTGCGGGTCCAGCAGACCTGGTTCGCCGGCGGTCTGGTGTACCGCGCGCCCGAGGTTCAGCAGACCAGCACCGTGGGCTCGCCGGCTTCTGCCTTGTCGTTTCTTTATCTCAGCGAGCCGGACGCGATCGCCGCGGGCGTGACCGATATGGCCGGCTGCGTCGAGGCGATGGATCAGACTCTCCAGCTGCTCCAGCTCGGTGACTACCGGATGGCCGGCAATGACGGCAATTCCCATGGCGCGATGGTCACCTTCCCGGCCAGTCCGCAGTTTCCGAATATGCCCGCCGATGGCCCCGACCGGCGGTTCATGGCGATGCCGGCCTACCTGGGCGGGCAGTACGACGCGGCCGGGATGAAATGGTACGGCTCCAATCTGGCCAACCGGGATCGCCAGCTGCCCCGTTCGATTCTGATGTTCATGCTGAACGACAAAGAGACCGGCGCCCCGCTGATGCTGATGTCGGCCAACCTGCTCTCGGCCTACCGTACCGGCGCCGTACCCGGTGTCGGCGCCAAATATCTCGCCCTCCCCGATGCCTCGGTGGCTGCCATCATCGGGCCCGGGGTGATGGGCAAGACCGGCCTCGAAGCCTATGCCGCGGTCAGGCCGATCACCACCGTTCGGGTGTTGGGGCGCCGCCGCGAAAGCGCGGAAGCCTACCGGGAATGGGTGCATAGCCGGCTGCCATCGGTACAGGAGGTGATCGTCTGCGGCAGTCTGCAAGAAGCCGTCGCGGGCGCCGACATCGTGCATTGCGGAGTCTCGGGCCCGGCTGGCAGCGCCGGCTACCCCCATCTGCTGACCGCATGGCTCAAGCCGGGCGCCTTCATCTGCTCGGTCTCCAATCTCAGCCTGGACGACGACGTACTGACCGATCCGGCGAGCGGGCTGTTCATCGACAACCTGCAGATGTACTTCGACTGGCAAGAAGAGGTCGGCTACCCGGCCCACGAGTCCATCGGCATCATCGGCAACCGCTATGTCGATCTTATGCACGAGAACCGCCTAGGCCCAGACTGCGTCTCCAATATCGGCGACGTCGCGCTGGGCCGGCGCCCCGGGCGCACCGACGACGCTCAGATCATCGTCTTCAGCGTCGGAGGCATGCCGATCGAGGACATCGCCTGGGCAAGCCAGGTCTATCAAAGGGCACGCGAACGCCGGATCGGCATCGAACTGCCGCTTTGGGATGTCCCGGTGATGGCCTGACCTGCAGATTCACCACCAAGCATTCACCACCATGGAGAGGAAATCATGAGCGAAGTCGTCATTGTCGGCGGTGGCGTGATCGGCACGGCCACTGCACACGCCCTGGTCGAGCGGGGAATCACAGACATCACCATCGTGGACCGCGATACTGTCGGCTCCGGAGGCACCGGCAGATCCGCCGGAATCATCCGCTGCCACTACGGAGTCAGCTCGGTCTGCGCGCTGGCGGTGGCAAGCCTGGAGTTCTTCGAAAATGCCCAGGACATCCTCGGCAGCGCCATCGGCTTCGAGCAGGTTGGCTATCTGGTCGGAGTCGGGGAAGAGAATTTGGAGCCATTCCGCGCCAGCCTCGCCAATCAGCGCTCGCTGGGTGTTGATACCCGCGAGATCGGCCAGGGCGAGGCCAAGCAGCTGTGGCCAACCGCATTCGTGGATGACTTCGCCACCTTCTGCTATGAACCGCGGGGCGGCTACGCCGACGGCTATGCCACCGCGCAGGCCTACGCGGGCTGGCTGCGCTCCCATGGCGTCGCCATCCGGCAAGGAACTGCGGTCAAGGCGATCCGCACCGACGGCCAGCAGGTGAGCGGCGTCGAGCTGGCCGATGGCGAGATCATCGCGGCAGCTGCCGTGGTCCTCGCCGCCGGGGCGTGGTCGGTGCCACTGCTGGCACCGCTGGGCATCGAGCTGCCGATCCAGCCGATGCTCATCCAGGAGGTGCTCATCGACCCGGGCGTCGATCTGGGTGCGCCCCCGGTCTTCTCGGACCTGGTCGCCAAACAGTATGTGCATCTTCGCGGCGGTGAGATGCTCTTCGGCAACAGCTCCGGCAAAGGCGCCACCCGGCCCGTGGACGATCCGGATTCCTACCCGGCGCATGCCTCGAACGCCGCAATCGAGGCAACCGCCGAAAAGGCGCTGCACCGCTTCCCCGGCATCGCCGATCCGCGGGTGGCAACCACCTCGACCGGAGTGATCGATCAGACTCCCGACAACAACCCAATCATCTCCGCGACCCGGTACGACGGGCTGATCCTCGCCACCGGCATGTCCGGACATGGCTACAAAATCGCCCCGGCCATCGGGCAGCTGACCGCCGATCTCATCGTAGGCGCCCAGACGGTGCTGCCGAATGTGCGAGCCGCCGATTTCCGACTCTCCAGATTCGCCGAGGACGATCTGCTGGTCAGCCCGTTCGCTTACCAGGGAACCGCCGGAATCCGCTGACCGCGCAAATGCTGCTTTGAGAGGAAGTGATCACCATGCTGCTACTGGCCATCGCCATAGCCGCAACCCTGGCAGGAGTCTGGCTGTTCGTGCGGGGCAGTGTGCGGCTGTATCGCCAGCTGCGCCAGGGCCAGCCCAGCCCGCAGCGGCTGACCCCGCCCGGCCGGCGGCTCGCCGTGATGGTGCGCCAGATCCTCACCCATGAGAGGTTCACCGCCCGGCCGGTGGTCAAGGTGGCGCACTGGTTCGTGATGATGTCATTCATCGTGCTGGTGCCCACCTTGGCGGCAGCATATGCCCAGACCATCGACCCGCTGGCCGGGCTGCCGCTGGTCGGCGGCTGGCCGCCGTGGCAGTGGGCGGTGGAGTTCTTCGCCTGGACCGGTCTGATCGGTATCATTGCGCTGGTCGTGGTGCGGGCGCGCTTCAGCCAGCCCGAGGTGGACGCACACGCCGCCAGAGATTGGAAGTCCCGCTTCTACGGCTCGACCCGCTGGCAGGCCTACTTCGTCGAAGCTGTGATCGGGGCCGTGGTGCTGTGCGTCATCGGTCTGCACGCGGCAGAGAACGCCCTGCTGCGCCGCGATCCGGCGACCGCGGCCGAGGGCAGCTGGATTCATTTTCCGACGACATATTGGCTCGGCAGCCTGCTGCTCGGCCTCAGCCCCGCCACTTTGGCGGCGCTGGTCAGCTGGATCGCGCTGGCGAAGATCCTGATCTCGATGACCTGGATGGGCGTGGTCGGCTACGGCGTCACCATGAGTGTTGCCTGGCACCGGTTCCTCGGTGTCATCAATGCCTATGCCAAGCGCGAGCCGAACAACGAGCCCGCCCTGGGCGCGGCAGCCCCGATGCTCATCGACGGGGAGCCCTTCGACATCCGCACCATCGACGAGCTGCCCGAGGATGCCAGCTTCGGTGTCACGACGGTCACCGATTTCGGCTGGAAGGCCCTGCTCGACTTCGCCTCGTGCAGTGAATGCGGACGATGCCAGGATCTGTGCCCGGCCTGGAATACCGGCAAACCGCTATCGCCGAAACTCTTCACGCTGGCCCTGCGCGATCACGCGGCAGCGGCTCTAGCTCCCGGCCGGGCCAAAGCTCAGGTACACAGCCCGGATCTGCTGGCCAGCCTGGCCGCCGCCAAAGCGGCAGGTGAGCTCGGTGATTCCGCTCCGGTCAGCGCCACCACCGAGCTGATCGGAGCGGTGATTGACCCTGATGTGCTGTGGGCCTGCACCACCTGCGGCGCCTGTGTGGAGGCCTGCCCGGTCGATATCGAGCATGTCGATCACATCCTCGACCTTCGGCGCGGCGAAGTGATGACCAAATCGCAGTTTCCCGCCGAGTTCTCTTCGGTATTCAGCAACCTCGACAATAGACAGAATCCGTGGGGATCACCGGCCCGCGGCCGCCTCGCGTGGACGAAAGGTCTCGGCTTCCCGGTGCCGGTCGCGGGCGAGGATATCGGCAGCCTCACCGAAGTCGACTACCTGCTGTGGGTGGGCTGCGCGGGCGCCTACGACGAGAAGGCGAAAAAGACCACCCGCGCCGTCGCCGAGCTGCTGCACCTGGCAGGAGTCAGCTTCGCCATCCTCGGCACCGCCGAAACCTGCTGCGGCGACCCGGCCCGCCGGGCCGGGAATGAGGCCTCCTACCAGATGGCGGCCGTGCAGAATATCGAGACCCTGACCGAGCTCGGGGCCAACCAGATCCTGGTCACCTGTGCGCATTGCTTGAACACCCTGTCTCGCGAGTACAAGCAGCTGGGCGCCGATTTCAAACTCACCCATCACACCCAGCTGCTGAACAGGCTTGTCCGGGAGCACCGGCTGGAGCTGACTGCGCCCACCGAAGATGAGCGCACCCCGATCACCTATCATGATCCCTGCTATCTGGGTCGCCACAACGGCGAATACCAAGCACCGCGCGAGTTGCTGGCGCAGCTTCCCGGCACTGAACTGATCGAGATGAGCCATCACGGGCCGTCCAGCATGTGCTGCGGGGCCGGCGGGGCCCGGATGTGGACCGAGGAGACCATCGGAACCCGGATCAGTGATTCGCGGCTTGCCGAGGCCGCCGATACCGCTGCCGCGACCGTGGCCACGGGCTGCCCCTATTGCTCGATCATGCTCGGCGATGCGGCTGCAGGCAGCGAATCGGCTCCGGTCGTCCAAGATGTGGCGCATCTGGTTCTCGCCAGCGTCAAACGCGGAGAGCGGGGCGGCGCGGAGCCCGCCCCGGCTGAGCCCGGCCCGAGCTGATTCTTGCCCGCCACGGCAGGCCCTTTCCGACCCACGCTCCTAGAGATTCCCTCCAAGACACCTGGAAGAAAGGCAGAACCAATGCGAATACTGGTCTGTGTCAAGTACGTGCCCGACTCGACAGATGATGCCGAGTTCACCAGCGATCACACCCTCGCCCGGCCCGACGACGCGGGTTTGCTCTCCGAACTGGACGAATACGCCATTGAGCAGGCACTGCAGCTGCGCGGCCGGCTTCCCGCACCCGTGCAGGTCACCGCGGTGTGCATGGGACCCGACGGCGCGGAAACCGCCCTGCGCAAAGCCTTGCAGATGGGCGCCGATGACGCGGTGCTGATCTGCGATGAGGCGATCGCGGGCAGCGACGTCTTTGCCAGCACGCTGATCCTGGCCGCCGCGGCCGGCAAGATCGGCGATGTCGGCCTGATCGTGTGCGGGATGAGCTCCCCCGATGCCGGAACTGGGGTCCTCCCGGCGCTGCTCGCCGAGCGGCTGGGCTGGCCGCTGCTGAGCCTGGCTGCTCAGGTGGACGCCACCGGCTCCGGGCTGTCCATCACCCGCACAGACGAGCTCGGCACCCGCACAGTGCAGGCCGCGCTGCCTGCCGTGCTCAGCGTCACCGACCAATCCGGCCAGCCCCGCTATCCCACCTTCAAAGATGTGCTCTCCGCAAAGAAGAAGCCTCTGGACTATCTCGAGCTCGATGATCTGGAGGTGCCCGCGGTGCTCGTCGGCTCCGATGCCGCCCGGGTGCAGGTGATCGGCATCGTCCGCAACCCGGATCGGGCGGCCGGGCGGGTGCTGCCTGGTGACAGCGAACTCAGTCTCGACGAACTCGCCAGCTTCGTGGCCACGGCACTTCAGTGAAAGGCAGCTCAGTGAACAGCAGCAGTGTGAATACCGTCCTTGCCGTTATCCCGACCGCAGCCGGCGTCCCCGATACGGTGGCCGCCGAACTGCTCACCTTGGCCCGGTCCATGGGCACGCCGGTGGCTGTGGTGAACGAGGAGCTGACCGACCAGGCTCTGGTCGAGCTGGGGCGCTACGGCGCCAGGGAGGTTCGCCAGGTCAGCTGCCCGCAGCTGACCTCCACCTTGTGCGTGGCGAAGGCTGCGCTGCTGACCCAGCTGGCCCGCGACCTCGATACCGGGCTGGTACTGCTCGCCAGCGGAGCCGAGAACAATGAGGTCGCCGCGCTCACTGCAGCGAAGCTGGAGGCGGCCCTGGTCACCGATATCACTGGGGCCGAACGCGAGGGCCAGGCGATCTCGGCCCAGAAGCCGGCCTGGGCGGGCCGCTATACCGTCACTGTCGGTATCCGCGCTGAGGCCGCTGTGCTGACCTTGCTGCCCGGAAGCCTCCTGCCCGAGCAATCTCCGGTCATCCCGCAGCTGGTCAGCGCTAGTTTCAGCTATCAGCCGGCCACGGCTCAGGCAGTGGTGACGGCCTGCGAGCCTCTGGTGGCCACCGGACGTCCGCCGCTTGGCGATGCGGCGGTCGTCGTCGCCGGTGGACGCGGCGCAGAAGGTGATTTCAGCCTCGTCGAAGAGCTTGCCGATACTCTCGGCGCAGCCGTGGGAGCATCTCGTGCCGCGGTGGACGCCGGCTGGGCACCCAGCAATCTGCAGATCGGGCAGACCGGCAAATCCATTTCTCCGAAGCTGTATATCGCCGTCGGCATCTCCGGGGCCATTCAGCACATGGCGGGCGCTCGATCGGCCCAGCAGATCGTCGCCATCAACAGTGATCCGGACGCCCCGATCCATTCGGTCGCCGATCTCAGCATTGTCGGCGATCTGAACACGGTGATCCCCGCGCTGATCCAGCGATTGGGCTGACCGGGCGCGGACCCGCCCGGGGTACGGGCCCGCCCAGGGTGCTCACTTCATGTGTTTGCCGCCATCGACGTTGAAGGTCGCACCGTTGACGAAGCTGGCGCCTTCGGAGAGCAGGAAATTGACGACCTCGGCGATCTCGGTCGGCTGGCCGACTCGTCCGAGCGGAATATTGGAGGCCATCGATGCCTTGCGGTCGTCGGTCAACTTGCCGCCCATGATCTCGGTGTCGATAGGTCCGGGACAGATGCAGTTGGTGTTGATGCCGTACTGGCCGAGCTCGCGGGCGCCGCCGCGGGTCAGACCGATGACCGCAGCCTTGCCAGCTGCATAGGCGATCTTGCTGAACGTGCCGCCACCGTCATAAGCGGTGATGGACGAGAAGTTCACGATCCGGCCGACGCCGGCCTGCATCATGCGGTGGGCACCGTACTTCATCATCAGCATGGTGCCGCGTCCGTTGACGGCCATCACCTTGTCGAACTCGTCGGCGGTCAACTCGAGCAGCGGTGTCGGGCAGGCGATGCCCGCCACATTCGCCAGGCCCACGACCTGGGGAAGCTCGGCGTCGATGCGCTCCCAGGTGGCCTTCACCGATTCCTCGTCCGCGATATTGCACACGGCGCCGACGACCTTGACGTCGGGAAACTCCGCGGCAAGTTCGGTGGCAAACTCGGTCACTGCCGGGTTGAGGTCAAGAGCCGCGATATTGAAGCCCGAGCTGGCGAGCTTGCGTGCGACGTGGCGTCCGATACCAGCCGGAGCCCCACAACCGCTGACTACTGCCGTGCGCTGCTCGGGGAAGGCATTTCCGGTTTCCGACATTCGATTCCTCCTTGTAAGATGCCCGCACCACTGCAGACAGCAAAATGAGATCCTGGCGGCGGCCTTATCCAGGGAACCGTTGTGAACCCATCGGTCGCACGCCTTCACGCAATCATATATCTTAGAGGGAAGGGCGGCGCACCGGACTGGCCCGCCATGATCATCATCTTCGCGGGAGAGGAAGATTCATGAAGCTTGCATTTGGCTGCGACCCCAACGCGGCAGAACTCAAGAAAGCACTCATCGCCAAGGCCGAATCACTGGGCCACGAGGTGACCGACTTCGGCTCACAGGACCCGATCTACGCCAATGTCGCTGCCGAGGTTGCGCATGCGGTCGCCGACGGCAGGTACGACCGCGGGGTGGTGGTCTGCGGCACCGGCATCGGCGTGTCGCTGGCCGCGAACAAAGTCAAGGGCGCCTACTGCGCGCTGCTCGCCGATCCCTACTCGGCCCAGCGCGCCACCCTGAGTAACAACGCGAACATGATCGCCATGGGCGCCCAAACCACCGGCATCGAAACCGCCAAGGTCTTGCTCGAGCTCTACCTGGCGAACACCTTCGATCCCGGCTCGCGCAGCGGGGCCAAGGTCGCCCGGGTCGTGGAGATTGAGGCAGAACAGCTGTGAGCCAGCGGGTAGCCGAACTCGAACTACATGCCGCCCGGGCCCGCCGCAATGTCGTCCGGATGATCGAGACGGGTCACTCCGGCCATCTCGGCGGAGCCATGTCGGCGATCGACGTCATCACAGCGTTGTACTTCGACGTCATGAACGTCGATCCCAGCCGTCCGGATTGGTTTGAACGCGATCGTTTCTTGCTGAGCGCCGGCCACAAGGCCATGGGCCAGTACGCGGTTCTCGCCGAGCGCGGCTACTTCGACGCCGCACTGCTCGATACCTACGGCGGCATGAAGACCGCCTTGGGCGGGCATCCCGATATGCACAAGCTTCCGGGCATCGAGGGCAACACCGGCGCGTTGGGCCACGGCCTGTCGATCTCGGTTGGTATGGCGCTCGGCCTCCGGCTGGCCGCCACGGGCTCGCGGGTCTTCACCGTGCTGGGCGATGGCGAGCTTCCGGAAGGCTCCAACTGGGAGGCTGCTGCCGCAGCGGCCCATCACAGGGTCGACAACCTGGTTGCGATCGTCGACAACAACGATCTGCAGATCTCCGGACGTGTCGGCGATGTCATGAACATGGCACCGATTGCAGGCAAGTTCGAGGCCTTCGGTTGGGCCACCCGCGAGATCGACGGCAACGACATGCCCGAGATTCTCGATGCTCTGGGCGCGGCGCCGTTCGTGCCCGGCAAGCCGAGCGTGATCGTCGCTCACACCATCAAGGCCAAGGGAATCAGCTTCGCCGAGGACAATCTGGCCTACCACTACTGGAAGCCGGCTGCAGGCGAACTGGAGCGGGCCGTCATGGAACTGGACGCGACGATCGCCGAATGCGAACAGAAGGTGACCCGATGAGCCAGTTGACCGATCCTCGTAAGGAATTCGGACGAGCGGTGACGGCTCTGGCCGCCGACAATGATCGCATCGTGGTGTTGTCGGCGGACTCTGGAAAGAGTTCGGGTTTCGGCGATTTCGCCAAGGCCTACCCGCAGCGCTATTTCGAGTTCGGCATCATGGAGCAAGGGGTCACCGGTATCGCTTCGGGTTTGGCCACCACCGGCCTGATTCCGGTCTTCGCCGCGATCGCCCCGTTCGTTACCTCCCGCAGCTTTGAGATGGTTCGCAACGACCTGGGCTACATGGGTCAGAACGCCAAGATCGTCGGACGCAACGGCGGTCTCACCTACTCCGATCTGGGTGCCACGCACCACTCGCTGGAGGACTACGCGATCATGCGAATGATCCCCGGGCTGGTGGTTTTCGCACCCAGCGATCCGGGTGAGATTCGCAGCTGCGTGGCCGCGATGATCGACCATGTCGGTCCGACCTATATGCGCATCGGCGCCCAGGGACTGCCGGATCTCTTCCCCGAGGAACCGGTCGCCATCGGCAAGGGACGTCAGCTGCGTGAGGGCGGCGATGTCACGATCGTCAGCACCGGTTACGAGTCGGTTCAGACCGTTGCTGCCGTGGAGATGCTGACGGCAGCCGGCATCTCGGTCGACCTGATCGGCATGCCCACGCCTTCACATCTCGACGCCGAGTTGATCACCGCCTCAGCCGCTCGCACCGGCGCGGTCGTCACAGTGGAGGAGCATTACGAGACCGGTGGCCTGGCAGGCACGGTCGCCGAACTGCTCTGCCGTGAACAACCCACGCGGCTGCTGCCCATCGGTGTGCCGCACGCCTACCAGCCGGCCGGACCCTACGACGGACTACTGGCCAACGCGGGAATCGACGCCGACCAGATCGCCCGACGGGTCATCGCTTTCGTTGGACACTGAAGGCGCCGAAACGAATCTGTATACACAATGATGGGCTGTCTTCCCGAGGACGACAGCCCATCATTATCAGCGGTGATCTGCGCCACTCCCCCATCCGGGGGCGTGCAAACCATGGATCGTGTATGATTTTAAATGCCCGGGACGGTCGGCTCGACTGTGGCCGGGCACCCGGATTCCCGCAGCAGCGAATACCGAATCAGTAACCACCACCTAGACGCAGGCAGCGTCTGTACCTGAGGAGTCGTCGATGACTCGTGTGTTCAATGATCCATCAAACTTCGCACTTGAGGCCGTGTCCGGAATGGCGTCGGCCTACCCGCAATACCTGAAGGCAGTGCACGGCGGTGCGGTGCGCGCGACCGCCAGCCCGACCGGCCAGGTAGCGGTGATCGTGGGCGGCGGATCTGGCCACTTCCCCGCTTTCGCCGGATGGGTCGGCCCAGGCATGGCCCATGGCGCCGTCTGCGGCAACGTCTTCGCCTCGCCGTCGGCGTCCCAGGCATATTCGGTCGCCAAGGCCGCCGACAACGGCGGCGGCATCATCATCAGCTACGGCAACTACGCCGGTGACGTGCTGCACTTCGGACAGGCCGCCGAGCGACTGCGTGCCGAAGGATACGACGTGCGCACCATCGAGGTGTCGGACGATGTCGCATCCGGTCCGCGCGACAATACCCGCAAGCGTCGCGGCGTCGCCGGCGATGTGGTCGTCTTCAAGATCGCCGGTGCCGCAGCCGAGCGCGGCCTGACCATCGACGAGGTCACCGAACTGGCCTGGCGAGCCAACGATCGCACTCGTTCGCTGGGCGTCGCCTTCGACGGCTGCACGCTGCCGGGCGCCGGCGAGCCGCTCTTCCATGTGCCGGCCGGACAGATGTCGGTGGGCCTGGGCGTGCATGGCGAGCCGGGCGTCTACGAGGTGCCGATGGGTACCGCCGCCGAGATCGCCGATCTGCTGGTCGACGGTGTGCTCGCCGAGGCCACCCAGATCGGCACCGACGGCTACTCGGGCCACTGCATCGTCCTGCTGAACGGGCTCGGCACCGTCAAGTGCGAAGAGCTCTACGTGGTGTGGAACCGGGTCGCCGAGCGGCTGACCGCCGCCGGCATTACTGCCGTGCTACCCGAGGTGGGCGAGCTGATGACCAGCCTCGACATGGCCGGTATCTCGCTGACCATGACCTTCCTCGACGACCAGCTCGAAGAGCTCTGGCGCGATCCGGTCGATACCATCTCACTGCGCCGCGGAGCGGTCACCGTGCGGGCCGAACGCGAGGTCGCCGACGACACCAAGGAGGCCGTCGCTCCCATCATCGCGGGCAGCGAGGCCTCCCAGGAATTGGCGGCCACCGTCGTCAAAGCGCTGGAGATCATGAAGCAGGTCACCATCGATCGCGAACCCGAGCTGGGCAGGCTCGACGCGATTGCCGGCGACGGCGACCACGGCCAGGGCATGCGTTTCGGGGCCACCGGGGCCGTGCAGGCAGCGCATCAGGCCGCCGAAGCAGGTGCGGGTGCAGGTACGGTGCTCGTGCGCGCGGGCGCTCAGTGGGCCGAGAGCGCCGGCGGTACCTCGGGCGCCTTGTGGGGTTCGATCCTGACCGCCGTCGGCGGCGCGCTGGGCGATGAGCAGCCCGCATCGTCCGAAGCGATCGTGGCGGGCGTGCGCGACGCGGTGGATGCCGTGCAACGCCTCGGTGGCGCCAAGCCCGGCGACAAGACGATGGTGGACGCATTGGTGCCGTTCACGGAGACCTTGAGCGCCAGGGCCGCCGACGGCCTCGCGCTTGCGGAAGCCTGGCAGCAAGCCACCAGCACCGCGCAGGCTGCGGCCGACGACACCGCGACCTTCGTGTCAAAGCTCGGGCGTTCTCGTGTCCTCGGTGAAAAGTCGCTCGGCGTACCCGACCCGGGGGCCATCTCGTTCTGCATGCTGATGCAGGCCATCGGTGACGCGGGACTGTTCGCGTCCTGCTCAAAGTGACCGCGTCGAACCGACAGGAGACCGCCATGAAGACCTCCCTCAACCTCATCCTCGATGACATCGCGCTCCCCCGATTCGCCAAGGTGCATCAGGAGTTGCCGGCGCCGCGATTGGACGATGTCGCCGCGCACATCGACGAGCAGTTGGCCAGGCCGGAGTTCGATCAGACCGTGCAGGCCGGACAGCGGATCGGCATCACGGTCGGCAGCCGTGGCATCGCGAACATGCCGCTGATCGTCGGCACGCTGGCCGACTGGGTGAAGTCGAAGGACGCCACCCCGGTGATCATCCCCTCGATGGGCAGCCACGGCGGCGCCACCGCAGAGGGCCAGCGTCAGATGCTCCTCGGTATGGGCTTCACCCCCGAGGTGACCGGCTGCGAGATCGTATCCAGCCTCGATGTGACCGAGCTGGACGAAGTCGATGGCCTGAAGGTGCTCTTCTCGTCGGATGCCTTGGCATGTGACGGGCTGATCTTGTGCAACCGCATCAAGGCGCACACCGACATCGTGGGGCCGATCGAATCGGGCCTGATGAAGATGGCGGCGATCGGTGTCGGCAAGCATCGAGGCGCTTTGCAGGCGCATTCCAGGGGTCTGGACAAGGCCGGGCAGATGATCCAGAAAATCGCCCCGGTGATGTTCGAGAAGGCCAACATCATCTTCGGTGTCGGCGTGCTGGAGAACTCTCTCGACCAGACGCGCGACATCGTCCTGATCGAGACCGCCGAGATCGAGCAGACCGAACGCGGGTTGCTCGCCGAATCGCGTCTGCACCTGCCGAGGCTCTTGATCCACGACATCGATGTCCTGGTCGTCGACTATATGGGCAAGAACATTTCGGGTGACGGGATGGATCCGAATGTCTTGGGCCGCTCGCTGATCGGAGTCAAGAACCCCGAGATGCGCGTCAACAAGATCCTCGTGCTCGACATGACGCCCGAATCGCACGGCAATGCGACCGGGATCGGCCTGGCCGACATCACCACCGCACGACTGTTCAACCAGATCGACTTCACCGCGATGTTCACAAACGGCGTCACCTCGAACGGCATAGCCGGTTCGAGGGTAGCCCCGTTCATGCCCAATCAGAAGATGGCCATGCAGTGTGCGCTGCGTTTGACGCTGATTCCCGATCTGACCAAGGCGCGCATCGTCCGCATTGTCAACACCCTCGATGTGGCCGAGATCTGGGTCTCCGAGGCGCTGCTGGACGAGGTCGCGGCCAACCCGGCACTGACACAGCTGACCGACCCTGTTGAGTTGGAGTTCGACGAGTACGACGATCTCTTCCCGGCATCGGCGCGGCTGGACTAAGGGCCTAAGGACCCTAACTGTCACGTCAGGCCTCCGCTGGACAACGAAGAGGGGCTCCTTCCGCACGGAAGGAGCCCCTCTTCGATTCGGACGATGAGTCAGCGCATCAGGCCATCTTGGCGCGCAGAATCGAGCGGATGTACTCGCGCGATTGAGCGAGGTTGTACAGCGAATCCGAACCGTAGTGCTCGACCATGAACGGCATCTCGAAGCCCAGCTCCAGGGCCCGCGCGATGATCGGGCGGTAGTTCACATAGCCGCCCGACAGCGGCGACGGATGAGTCGAGTAGGCGCCGGTGGCCGGATCGAAGTCGCGCGTGTAGTTCTTGATGTGCCAATAGTTGGTGAACGGCAGCATCTTCTCGAAGGCCTCGGTGACCGACTCGAGCGGACGATGCAGCCGCACCAGGTTGCCGAGATCCGGGTTCAGGCCGCACGCGGAGTTGTTGACATCATGCACGAATTTCACGCTGGCATCCGAACTGCCCAGGTAGGTGTCCTCGTACATCTCCAAGGTGATCTGGATGCCCACCGATTCGGCGTGTTCGGCCAGTTCGCGGGTGCGGTCCACGGCCAGCTTGTAGAGCTCGGGATCGTCCGAGTCCTTGTGCCCCTGGGCAAGCCAGAACCAGACGGCGGCATTCTGCGCCGCAGTCGTGGCCTGGAAGAAGCCGAACGAGACGACCTCTGCCCCCAGCGATACACCCGCGTCGATGACCCGATGGCCATAGGCCAGGTAGTCCTCGCCGCGCTCGGCGTCCACGACCGACTTGCGTGAGGTGGAGATACCCGGGACGGTGAGCCCCGTGTCGGCCAGGGCCTGCTTGAATTCGTCCAGCCGCTGCGGGGAGAGGTCTCCGACGCGCACCCAGACATCCAGCGGGTCGAGCTCGGTGAATCCCAGGTCGGCGACCTCCTTCATCTGGGCATGCCATTCGGAGGCATCGGCGTCCTGGATCGGACCGCCGTTGGAATCAAGGCCGCCGAAGATCAGCATTGGGCAGGCGATCGGCCAGTTCTCCGGGTTGTATTTCGACATTCTGAGGGTCTCTTTTCTCTGTGAGAGGGTCATCTTGCAGAAGCGCACGTGCTACTTGACGCCGGGTGCCTGGCCGAGCTCGGTCAGCAGCTGCTGCATCCGGGCGTATGCGGTGTTGCGGTACGCGACCAGCTCAGTGGTGTCGCCGGCCGGAATGACGAAGCCGCCACCCGACTTGGTGCCCAGGTGTCCCTCGTCCACCAGCTTCTTGAGGCCCTCGGGGGTGGCGAATCGCTCACCGAAGTTGTCCTCGAACGTCTTGAAGCAGTCACGGTAGACATCCAGACCGGCCATGTCGGCGATTGCGAACGGGCCGAAGAACGGCAGCCGGAAGCCGAAGGTGGTGCGCGTGATGATGTCGACATCCTCGGCGGTGGCAACGCCATCGTCGACGATGCTGATCGCTTCCTTCAGCAGCGCATACTGCAGCCGGTTGAGCACGAAGCCGGGCGAATCGTTGACCCGAGCGGTCAGCTTGCCCGTCGAACGGACGAGTTCTTCGACATCGGCCAGGATCGCCTCATCGGTACCAGCGTGCAGGATGATCTCGACACCCGGAATGAATGGGGAGGGATTGGAGAAGTGCACACCCAAGAAGCGGTCGGCCTTGTCGAGAGAATCGGCGAGTCCGCCGATGGGCAGCGTGGAGGTATTGGAGGCAATGATCGCGTCCGGACGTGCAGCGGCCTCGATCCGGCGCAGCACGGCGTCCTTGATCGCCGGCTTTTCGGGCACGGCCTCCTGGATGTAGTCAGCATCCGCGACCGCATCTTCGATGCTGGGGGCAACGCTCAGGTGCTGTTCGACCAGAGCCGCCTGGCCGGGCAGGAAGAGCCCTCGCTGTTCCCAGTCCTTCGCCTCAGCGATGAGCCGGGCGAGATTCTTCTTGGTTAGTTCCGCGTCGGCGTCCGCTAGCACGACGGGGTGACCGGCGATCGCGAAGACCTGCGCGATGCCACCCCCCATGTAGCCTGCGCCGACGAGAGCGATAGTGCTGATGGCCATGAAACTCTTTGCCTCCTCAGATTCGCTGCATTCCGTCTGCCTGGCTGACGCCACCGGGCGCCAATGGCTTTGATTCATACGGATCTGCAACCAGCGGTCGACCGGTGACCGACTGACAGCCCAATACTATAGGAAGTCTGGCCAGCTGCGACCTCGGGGCACGAACTTCTGTATACGAAGCTTTCCCCGTGAGGCCCGCGGCAGGAGCCATGCTGACTGCTATGCTCGGCTCAATATTTTGATCGCACAATTCGTCGCATCACATATCGCCTAGTGGTAGGGGATCCAGCAATCCCCTACCGTGGATTGCGGAGCCCTTGCACTGGGACCCGTCTTCTATGTAGCATATAGGCGCTACGACTGGACGCAGGAGACCGGCCGTAGCCACACCGAGGAGGCAGCGTTGCCCGTTTTGATCACCGCTGCATTCTTTGGCGTCGCTTTGCGCGGCGCACACCCTCGTGATTCGTTCGCGAATCGCGAGGCCCCGGAGCTGTCGCACCCGGCACAGCTCCCCGGTCACAAAGGAGCGATCCATGAGTACTGGGGTTGAAACGACACCCGTACTGGAGCCCTTACGGTATCCCGAGCAAGATCCGAAACTTGCTTCAAAGAAATTCCTCGACCTGATCAGCATCGTCGGCCCGGGCTTCATTCTGGCGTCAGTGACGATCGGTAACGGCGAGATCTTCCAGGCGACGCGAGGCGGCGCCGTATTCGGCTACACGATTCTATGGACCTTCGTCTTCGGTGCCATCTTCAAGGCCGCCGTGGTTTACGCGGCCGCTCGCTACATGGTCATCACCGGCGAACATCCCTTCCAACGCATGGGCCACGTCGTCCCGGGATTCGGCACCAAGGGCATCGGCAGGCACTGGCTGGCCACCTTCTTCGGGGTGCTGGCCGCGGTTTGCTTCCCGGCCTGGTGCGTCGCTTTCCTCTTGGCACTGAGCCAGTGGACCCCGTGGATCATCACCGGTTCACAGGAGCCCTGGCTATGGGCAGGTATCGCCTGGGGCCTCATCGCCTACGCCACCTTGTGGGTCAAGGACTTCAGCAAGGTTGAAAACCTGCAGACGGCCATCGTCGGGCTGCTGGTCGTGTTCTCGGTGATCGCCCTGATCGTCGCTCAGCCGAACTGGATCGATGTCTTCAAAGGCATGGTGCTGCCCGAGGTCCCCTCGCAGTACCCGGCATGGGTGCAGGAGAAGTTCCCTGACGTCGCAGCCAAAGCGATTCCGGTCGAGATCCTCTCGTACCTGGGAGCGCTCGGCGGCGGCATCTACGACTACATCGGCTACGTCGGGACCTTCCGCGAGAAGACCTGGGGCATGCTCGGGCGCGCCGACAACATCGAGATCAACCTGCAACTGCAAGCTCTCGGCAAGGACGAGCAAATTCCGATCGCCATGGACGAAGAGAATCTGTCCAGGGCAGCTGCCGGCGTGAAGGCCGCGAAAATCGACTCCGTCACGTCCTTCATCGCCGTAGGCATCTTTGCCATCACCTTCATGGTGCTAGGCAACGTCGTGCTCGGCGCCGACGCCCTGCAGGAGGTTCCTGGCAACGACAACATCCTGACCGCCCAGGCGGCGTTCTTCACCAATATCCACCCGATCCTGAAGTACCTCTATATGGTGGCCATCTGGTGTGCGTTCTGGGGTTCGCTGCAAGCTCTGTTGACAGTCACCTACCCGTACACGGTACGCGAAGCGTTCAGCCCGGCGTTCCCCGTGCTGAACGATCCGAAGCATTGGCAGAAGCTGCGAATCATCGTTGCGACCTATACCCTCGGCCTCGCCATCATCCTCGCGTTGACGGGCGTGAGCTATACCACGGTGATCGCCTTCGCCGGCATCCTCGGCGGTGTCTTCGCGCTCGGTCTGTGGGGCTTCTGCCTGCTGGCCGCCGAGCACAAGGTGCTGCCGAAGCAGTTGCGGATGAAGCCGTTCCTCCAAGTGGTCTTGGTGATCGCATCTATCGCCATGACGGGTATGGGCATCGTCGGTTTGATCGGCTTCTTCGGCGGCTGATCCGCTCTGATCGATGACTACCGATACGAGTCCGCGTTCTGGCCACAAGGCCGGGACGCGGACTCGTCCCACGAATGCTTCCGTCCGGCCGCGTCTCACGGTTACGGCGCGGGTGGTGGGGAGTAGTCGGTACGGCGCGAGTGGCGAAGTGGTGTCGGGTAGTCGCGCCGCTCCCGCTTTTCCTATAGCATGTACGTATCCGTTCTGGGAGACTGGACAGCGATCACGCGGTCGTCCGAAGATGTTCGTCCGCCGTCGTCCATTCGGCCGATCTGTTTGGAGCACTAGTGAATCCACAACTGCGTGGCGTGATCATTCCGGTCGCCACCCCCTTTGATGCAGCCAACGACGAGAGGATCGATCAGGCCGCTCTCGAATACAACTTCGGATTGTGGGGAGCCACCGGCGTAGCGGGCTTCATGGTGCTGGGCACCAACGGCGAATTCAAGGCGGTGGACGACGACGAGTCGCGCACCGTGATCGCCACGGCAGTCGCCAACAAGGGCGACAAGACCCTGATCGCCGGAGCAGGACGCGAATCCACCAAGACCACGATCGCTTTCATCCGGTCGCTGGAGCCGTGGGCCGATGCGATCGACTATGTCTCCGTCCTTACTCCGAACTACTTCGCGAAGCTGGACGATGGCCCCGCGCTCGCCGACTTCTATGCCTCGGTGGCAGACGCCAGCCCGGTACCGGTGCTGCTCTATGTTGCGCCGGGCTATGCCAACGGCGTCACGGTGCCGCCGAAGGTGCTTGCCGAGTTGGCCGGCCACCCGAATATCGCCGGGATCAAGGACACCTCCCCGACGATGATGACCGACTACATGGTGGCGGCAGGCTCCCGCGACGACTTCGCGGTGATGGCCGGTTCGCTGAGCAACATCATGACCTGCCTGCGCTTCGACGGCCCCGGCGGGGTCGTCTCTGCCGCGAACTATTTGCCGGACGAATGCGCCCGGCTCACGGATCTCTATTTCAACGAGTCTCGCGAGACCGCGGGCCGCTACTACCGGATCCTGCAGAGCGTGGCCAAGAACGGCGGCGGCAAGCAGGGCGTGGCAAGCCTCAAAGCGGCAATGAACATCCGCGGCTACCGCGCAGGTGCACCCAGGCGTCCCCTTCGCCCGGTGAGTGCCGAAGCCGAATCCCAGATCCGCCGGGCCCTTGAGACCGGGCTGGCCGAACTCGCCGCGTTCCAGGCTTGAAAGGACGAACTGCCGTGTATTACCTGTCCATCGATTTCGGGACCTCCGCGGTGAAGATGGAGATCCTCAACGACGCTCTTGAGGTGCTGGCCTCCGAGAAGGAGGATTACCCTTACATCCTGCTGCCCGGCGAGAAGGTCGAGATCGACCCCGAGGTGCTCTTCGGAGCCACCAATCGGGCCGCAAGGCGGCTGCCCGTCGCGCTACGCGACCAGGTCGGGGTGCTGTGCTACGACACCTTCTCGCCCTCCCCGGTCTTCATCGCCGAGGACGGCACGCTGGCCTACCCGAACATCATCACCCACATGGATCGCCGCAGCCGGGCCATCACCGACTTCATCAATGAGACGGTCGGCAAAGACAGGTATCTGTCGATCGCCGGCATCTATCCGTTCGCGGGTGGCGCCGGCATCATGACCGTGCTGTGGATGCAGCAGAACGAGCCCGGTGTCTTGGAGCGCACCTACCGGATCGGCCATTTGCCCACCTATGTGCATCACCGTTTGACCGGCGAGTGGATGGTCGATTTGGTCAATGCGTCGATGTTGGGGCTCTACGAGACCACCACGCAGGGTGGTTGGTCGTCCGAACTGCTGGATGCCTTCGGCCTCAAGCATGAGTGGTTCAGTGAGATCCGCAACCCCGGCGAGTTGCTGGGCACGCTGCTCCCCGATCCAGCCGAACAGCTCGGCATTCCCGCCGGGATTCCGGTCGCGGTAGGAACCAACGACATGGCCGCCGCTCAGATGGGCGCCCACAATGACCGCGCCGGCCGCATCATGAACACCGCGGGCAGCTCAGACATGGTCTCGATCCTGATCGACAAGCCGGTGACCAACCCCGGCTACTATCTGCGCAACTCGGCGCTTCCGGGCATCTGGCAGATCTACGCCACCACCGCCGGCGGATTCGGTATCGATTGGTTCTTCGAGCAGTTCTGCAAAGAAATGACCCGGGAGCGGTTCAACACCGAATACCTGCCGGCGTGTATCGACAGCCAGGTCGACGACGGCGAGGTCAGCTTCGACCCGTACCTGACCGGGGATCGGCAGTCGCTCGAGAAGCGCACCGGAGGTTGGCACGGGCTGACGCTGGCGGCAACCCGCGACGAGATGCTCGCGACCTTGCTGAGGTCGATGAACAAGGTGCTCTACGACGTCGTCGAACTAGCCGGCAGTGTTGTGCCGATGGACACGGTCATCAAACTCACCGGTGGCATGTCCACACCGGCATTCATCAAGCTCAAAGAGCAACAATTCCCCGGCTTCACCTTCGAGGTCGTCGACAACTGTTCGGTCTTGGGTAACGTCGAACTCGTTCGCCATTACAACACAACGGAGAGCTGAGCGCATGAACCGAAGCTGGGGTGTCTACCTCATGACCGTCGCCTGCCTGGGCATGCTGGCGAGTATCTTCGCCTCCCGCGGAGATCTTATCTGGGCCATCGGCTTCGGTGCCCTCGCGGCGGCCTATCTCGGTCGCGCGGTGTACAAGCAGGTGCGCGAGAACCAGCGGCACCGCGACGCCCTCGGTGAACACCTGGCCGGTCATAAGACGACCTCCGAGAAGCAGCAGATCGTGGACAACCTGCTCACCACCCGCAAGCAGCTGAAGGGACGCCGCAGCTCCGAGGTCCTTCTGGGACTGATCATCGTCGTGGGTATCGTCTACATCTACCCGATGAACGGGCTGCTGGCACTGGCCATCTCGGTGCTCTTCATTCCCCTGGGCTACCTCATCATCAAGCAGTCCCGTTCGATCAGCCTCATTGAGCGCGGTCTGATCGAACGCGGCTATTCGCTGCAATCCACCAATTGACCTCATCAAAGGCGATATCACCTCTCTGAAAGTTAGGAGCATTTCCCAATGCATCATTCGCTGACACCTCCGCTACAGCTGCGACTGCGCTCGCTCGGTCTTGAACCGGCCCGCGGCGCCAGTGAGCACCTGAGCCGGATTCTCGCTCAGCCGATAGACGAGCTTCAGTTCTCGCTGCTCGCCGAGACTGCGACTCACATTGGTGTGACCGACGAGTTCGTCCGCATTTGTGACTACTTCAAGCCTGCGGACGGTCACACTCCGGCAGGCTTCCGTTTCGAATACGACCTGGAGGCCGATGGCCTGCTGAACGTCAATCTGAAGCGCGATATCGGCTATGACACCGACGGACGTCGGCGTCCGACCGCAGTCATCTACTCCGCCGATTCGGCCAACCCTTACGAGGTCGCACCCATCGCTCCCCTGCTGGGCAACCTGACCTGTAACCCGGGCATCATCTACGACCTTTTCATCAACAATCCCAAGGCCAACGTCGACCACAAGTTCAACACCCGTGACGAAGTCATGGCCGAACTCGGACGCGTTCTCGGCGCCGGTTGCGATATCTCGGTGGAGCTGAACAATCCGTTCGAGGAGGACTTCAACAAGATCCTGGAGGAGGTCGCCTTCTTCAAAGAGTTGCTCGGGCAGGATCGCGTCGTCATCAAGGTTCCGCACACCGGCCCGGTGAATGCCGGCAACGTGCATCAGCTGCTCGAGGGCGATGGGCGCCTCGATCGCCGCTACTGGCAGCCCTCGACCGAGGACGCATTGCGCGGTCACAATCTCACTCTGAAGCTGACCGAACTCGGCTACCGCGTCAACTTTACGCTGATGTTCGAGGGCTATCAGACTCAGATGGCGCTGCAGGCCCGTCCGTACTTCATCAACTCGTTCGTCCGGCATCGCCTGATGCAGTCGCAGAAGATGGTCACACTGCTTGCGCGGGTCGATGGCGGCGACAAGGACGCGGCCGCGGAACTTCGCGACCACATGCTGTCGACCGATTACCTGGCGAGCACGGACGCCGAGATGGATCCGGCCGAAGCGGTTTCTCGGGCGCGGACGATCGTGGCCTACCGCCAGATCAACGACGCCGAAGGCAGCGACGGCCTGGATTCGGTGCGTCACAACCTGCGGCTGTTGCGCAACGCGAATCTGCCCGACACGCGGCTGATCATCTGCTCGATGGAGGGCGACCTCAACTACCCGGATATCGACAACCTGCTGGCGGGCGACGAGTTCTCCGACATGGCAGACCGGGTCGTCGTCACCGCCGAGCCAAGCTACCTGGCACGCTTCACCTCGACCAACCAGGTCGTCAGCTACCAGCGCCGCTTCATGAAAGCGGCTCAGGGCGAGAAGTAGGCGTCTGCGCGGCTCAGGGCGAGAAGTAGGCGTCTGCGCGGCTCAGGGCGAGAAGTAGGCGTC